>JADZBW010000104.1 GCA_020851885.1 Fimbriimonadaceae bacterium
AAACCCACCGGCTCCCTCTACCTCCACTGCGACCCGGCGGCGAGCCACTACCTCAAGATCGTTCTTGACCTGGTTTTCGGGCCGACGAATTTTCGGAATGAAATTACTTGGAAGAGGCAGACGGCGCACAGTGATGCGCGACTCAAGTATGCAAATGTCGCCGACATCCTGCTCTATTACGGCAAGACGGACAAGGCCCATTTCGAGCCGGTCTATACAAAGCACGACGAAGGGTACGTCGAGGACTTTTACAAATTTGATGATGGGGACGGCAGGGGTGTTTACCGCCTATCCGACATGTCCGCTCCGGCGGGCGGCGGCATGGCGACGATCAACAAGGTTACGGGGAAGCCGAATGGGTGGCACGTTTACAAGGGGTTCGTCCCCCCCCAACGGGGGTGGCGGTATTCGCCCGAGACCATGGCGGAGCTTGACGGAGAGGGAAGAATTTACTTCCCGAGACACCAAGACGGAACCCGTGACACAACGAAGCGCCTTGCCTTGAAGCGGTATCTAAAGGAGATGAAGGGCCAGATTGTTGGCAATGTCTGGACCGACCTGAACCCTATTGGAGTGAGCGCTGAGATCGGCACTGGCTACCCAACCCAAAAGCCCGTCGCGCTCCTCAAGCGAATCCTCGAAGCTTCCTCCAACCCCGGCGACGTCGTGCTCGATCCGTTCTGCGGATGCGGGACCACGATCATGGCCGCGCAGGAACTCGGGCGGCATTGGATCGGCATCGACGTGACCGCCACCGCCACCTCCCTCATCGAAGCCCGCCTGTTCGACACCTTCGGCATCCACAACGGCCCCAAGGGCGACTTCCAGGTCTTCGGCCTACCCACGACCGAGGCCGAAGCCATCGAACTCGCCAACCGCGACAAGCACGAGTTCCAGAAGTGGGCCATCTCGCTCGTCCCGCGCGCGATGCCGTGGCAGGAGAAGAAAGGGGCGGACGGCGGGGTGGACGGCTTCGTCCGCTTCCGCCTCCCGATGTCCAAGGAAGTGGACCTCACGATCATCTCGGTCAAGGGCGGCCAGACCTTGAAGATGGACGACGTGAAGAACCTGCAAGCCACGATGGCCCAGAACAAGGCCAAACTCGGTTTCCTCATCTCGCTCGTCTCCCCGACCAAAGGCATCGTGGACTGGGCGGCCAAGGAACCGCGCGTGAAGAGCCCGGACGGCGGCGACCCCGTCCCGTCCATTCAATGCCGGACTGTGGGTCAACTCTTACGCGGCGAAGCCTTCGCCTTCCCCTGGAATTCCTCCATCTCGGGCATTCCGAAAGCCGGGGAGGGCCAGACGGTCCTTCCGTTTTAGCCTCGGCCTCGATCACCTTGCCCTTGGCATCGAACTATGTCTTGTTGGGAGCCAAAGGGCGATGTTGGGGGCCAAGGGATGATGTTGGACGACCAAGGGGCGATTTAGGACGGCGGGAGGCCCTGGTGAAGAATTGTAAGGGACCGGTGTGGCCTGGTTTGCTGGGGCATCCGCCGCGTGAGCCTCAACTTCCCCAACCAACCCTCGCTAACCAGGTCTCCGCCACCCGCTCCGCCCATGACCACAAAAACCCCCGGACCTTCCCGTGAACCCTTCCCGAAAACCCAAACCGCTCATTTCCTTCGAGTGCCCCTGGGAGCATGGAGGCAATGCGGCGGACGTCTTCTTGACTGGCCATGGGTTCCTTTAATCTAGGTCGACTTCAAAGGAATGGAGCGACAAACCCAGTATGCCAAAGACTTGGAGATCTACCACTTTTGGACCTTCGCCTCGATGGGCGAAACCCGTCTTCCTATAGCGGAGACTCTGGGCACACCTGCCCTTCATATTGCGAGGGAGCCGCCAATCATTTCCCTATGCCCTGGTGTACCGGAGAAGTGCCGGAATCGATGAATCGGATGGTGTTCGGCCCTGAGCACGAGTGCTATGTCGAGAAGACGGCTCGAATCAGTGGAGCTTTGGAGATCGGGCGCTATACCTATATCAGCGAAAACGCGGTGATGATCGCGCACTCGCCGATTCGCATTGGCAGCTTCAGCTCGATCGGCGCCAACTTCCACTGCGTCACCCACGAGCAGCACCCAACCCAGTTCCCCACGACCTTCCCGCTCAGCGATATCTTGGGACTGGGCACCTCCCATGGCGGAGTGATCGGGTTGGATCGCAACAAGCGGGTCACCCAAGACCTTTCGGTGAACATTGGCACCGACGTGTGGATCGGCGACAGCGCCAGCGTCTTTGGCGGGGTCACCATCGGCCATGGATGTGTGATCGGGGCAAAGTCGCTGATCAACAGAGATTGCGAGACCTACGGAATCTATGCCGGAACTCCGGGAAAGCTGATCCGCAAGCGCTTCCCAGACCGAATCATCGAGCAGCTCCTTGATCTCAAGTGGTGGGACTGGTCGTTGGCGGAGATTCACGTCAATCTGAATTTCTTCGAGACCGACCTTACGACCTTTCAGGGCGATCTGTGCGAGTTGATCGCCCGCCCAATGAAGTTTGTCAGCGTTGGTCGGTAGGTTCCCATCATCCCATTTTCTGGACCATGCGGCCGGAAGGACTCAAAGCATAACAACAAAAAGCCCGCCAAGCTTTTGCTTGACGGGCCTCTCATTGCGTTTGGTTAACGCTTACCAGCGACCGCCGCCGCCACCGGAGCGACCCTTGCCGCCGCCGTAGCCACCGCCGCCGGATCGTCCACCGCCGCCATAGCCGCCACCACCGCCATATCCGCCGCCACCGCCCGATCGGCCGCCGCCGCTGCTCTTAGGCTGAGCCTCGTTTACGGTGAGCATTCGACCGCCGAAGTCCTTCTGGTTCTTGTCGGCAATCGCCGCTTCGAGCTGATCGGCATCGATGTCGACGAAGCCAAAGCCACGCCCTTCGATGATGCGGGCATTGGTGCTGTTGTAGGCTGCGAAGTGAGCCTGAAGATCCGACTCATTAACCGAGTACGGAAGGTTTCCTACATAAAGTGTTTTAGTTGCCATTTGGGGCCTCCTGTTTGGGCGAGATGATTCTCGCATATCGATACGGAAGGAGAAGGCGGTGATCTCGGAACAGGAAAGGCCTGAAGGCGGAGTTCTTGGAAACGAGAATGATGCGATCGCGATTCGTAACGGGAGGAATATACCAGACGGAAGCTTCTTGCGCTGGGACTCTTCGCCCTAGCCGTTCTTGACTTGCCGTCTCATCCACGGGAATGGTTCCCTGGAGACCTCCACATCATCGAACCAGATGGTATTGGACCTGGCATTGTCGTGGATGTAAAGATCCAGAGAGAGCGAGTTCAACTTGAGGATCCCGGAATCTCGGAACCTCATGTTCTTGAAATGTCCACCCAGCTTGCCATCCATCCAGAATGCCTGTTCACCGTCGGCCTTTCCCGGAGTGTTCAACTTGATCCATAGCGACATCTCGACCCACTTCCCGCGAGGAACAATCAGGGCAGGCTCGCTGAGGAGATTGTTTCCCCAAAAGTGGCCGTCAGGATCCTGTTTCATGTCGGGCCAGTAGGAGTAGAACATCAGCCGACCCGGGGCCGGATTCCGTTTCCAGTCTCGCCAGGGTTCGAGATTGGTGACGAAGAAGTCGCTGCCTGTTGGTTTGAGTCCAGCCTTGCCCATCGAGGACCATTTATCGTCCGTACGATTCCCACCGACCGCGCAGAGGTGCATCAGGTTGCCCTGATCAAAGTCCACCGCAAACTTCACCGCCCAGCGGATGGCGATTTGATCCTCTCCCGGCATGAACCAGTGAACCAGATGACCGCCCGCACCTTTGCCGATTTCGGCATCGATCCTAAGACATTGCTTCCCCTCTTTGGGGTCCTCGCGGACGAGTTCTATCTTGCCCCGACGATCTTGCCACTGATCGCTGATACCGGACTCAAATCCATCCGCGAATAGAGTTGGCCCGAAAAGAGTCGCCATCGCAAGCGCGCTAAGCATCTTGAAAGTCCATCATTCCTACCCAGAAATCGTCTGGTGGGCGTCTTCATTGGTCCGCTGCCGGAGTCTCTGATCGTCGATCAGGATCGCCTGCTCGTTCAAACGGTCTTTCAGTTCCTGCAGTTCGGCTTCAAGCCGTTCGATTTTTCGACGGTCCGCTTCCGACTCGGTACTTTGCATCATCCCAGGCTGTGGTCCCCTTCCACCAAACATGATATGTACGGCGGGCAGGAAAACAAACTTTCCAAGCAAGACGAATCCCGTAACGATGATCGCGACGACGGGGACGATTTCTGCGGCGGCTCCCACGATTACAGCATAGCCATGTTCAAGGCTCCATGCCAACTTGGTCCCAGGAACCGGTGTGGTCAGGGCCGGAGGCTTTTCGCCCAGCGAAAGAGGGCAAAGATGCCGACCGACACCATAAAGTCGATGAACATTGCTACCGGACTTTCAAGCATGAGGACCTCTCGCGGATCAAGGGATCTATTCCACATTCCGAACAAAGGCAGGGGCAAGGAAGTTATCCTCTGGACATGTTCTTGCCTGGAGTTCATCGAGCCCCCAATATCCAGACCGATCCGGACATCTACGAGATTGAAAACCGGGCAACCGATCCTCGCGGCTTGATCGAGAAAGCTATGCGATCGATCGCCAGTTGGAAGGACCGTATCGTCGTGGATATGGGAGCTGGCACGGGCTTCTACGTGCCCCTCTTTCATATGGAGGCAGCCCATGTTTACGCCGTGGAACCGCATAGCCCCTCGCGGTTGATCGCCATGCAGCGGATGGCTGAAATGGATCTGCACAAGGCGTCGGTGATTACGGGCTCTGCCGAAAAAACCGTCTTCAGAGATCGGAGCGTGGGTATCTACCATTCCCGATTCGCCTACTTCTGGCCTCCCGACTGCGTTCCCGGGATACAAGAATTGGACCGAATCATGGCGCCGGGAGGAACGGCTTTCATCATCGACAACGATTACGAGCACGGAGAGTTCGCCTCATTCCTTCAGCGCCGGACGCGTCAAGAGCCTCTGAGTCAAGCGGAGAAGGAACGCTTCTGGGCAATCCATGGCTTCCAACTCAAGAAGGTGGAGAGCGAGTGGGTTTTCAATTCCCGAGGGGATCTTGAATCGGTGATCCAGTTGGAATTTGGAGAGAAGGTTGGCCGTTCGATCATCGCCGAGCATCGAGGAACGCGCATCGGCTATACCTACTGCATCTATCACCGAAGTTTCTGAATGGAAGGAATGGGCAATCCTGAATGAGTTGCCGAGAATAGCTGTTGAGCCGGAAGGGGATTCTCAGATCTCATTTGGCGGTGGCCGACCCTTTCGGTCGGCCCACAACACCTGTGTAGAATGGTGCGAGACCGACGGAAACAGGATGTCGAGGAGTTCACGATTCTGCATTTGGATGGCGGCGGTTTGCCTGCTGGCCATACCCATCGCAAGTGATGGGCAGCAACTGCTTCAGCCAGCTTCTGCCCGCCGGTTGGCAGAAGCCGCACTGGAAGTCAATCCGAACCTCCAGTTCAGCCCCTATACGTTGATCGTCAAATTCCGACCGAGTGCAAGCTTGATCGGACGAGCGGCCATCTGCCGGCAGTTTGGCGGCGCAAGAATCGCTTCGATCGATTCCGATCCTGGTCTCACCATCGTCTCGACGCTAATCGATCCACGCATCGTCGTCGATCGATTGCGTCAGACGCCCGGCGTTGAGTTTGCCGAACTGGACCAAGTGGTCAAAGCGGATACCTTGCCTAACGATGCGTCCTTTGGCGCGCAGTGGGGCCTCAACAACACCGGCCAAGCTGGCGGGAAATTGGATGCCGACATCGATGCACCGGAGGCCTGGAGCCTCTTCACTGGAAATTCGGGCACGGCGGTCGCGATCATCGATACTGGCATCGACCTCAACCACCCAGATCTCGCCGCCAACATTTGGCGCAACCCAAATGAGATCCCTGGAAATGGCATCGATGACGATGGCAATGGGTATGTCGACGACATCAATGGTTGGAATTTCGTCGCCGGAAACAACAAACCAAACGATGATTCCGGACACGGCACTCACTGTGCTGGGATCATCGGCGCGGTTGGGAACAACTCGATTGGCGTTGTCGGCGTCAATTGGAAAGTCAAGTTGGTCGCCCTGAAATTCCTCAATGCCAGTGGAAATGGGCTGCTAAGTAACGCGACCCTTGCCGTCGATTACTGCCGCAAAGCAGGGATCAAAGTCAGCAACAACAGTTGGGGAGGCGGGAATTTCAGCCAGGCCATGTCGGATGCGCTGAACACTGCGAAAGCGATGGGCCACATCTTTGTGGCCGCCGCTGGCAACAGCGGGAAAGACAATGATGTCTTTCCTGTCTATCCGGCGAGCTATACCAACGACAACGTCCTATCCGTTTCCTCGATCGACAAGAAGGATGCCCGATCCAGCTTTTCAAACTACGGGCTGAATTCAGTCGATCTGGCGGCTCCCGGCTCCAATATCACGAGCACTTATCTCGGCGGTACGTATAAATCGATGAGTGGCACCTCGATGGCTGCGCCGCATGTCGCTGGCGCCGTCGCCCTGCTCTACGGATTCAAACCCGACTGGTCGTATAGCCAAGTCCGTAACACCATTCTTACGACTGTGAGAGTCACTTCTGCACTCAATGGCAAAGTCGCCACGGGAGGCGTCCTGAATATTGGAAACGCCCTTGTTGCCGCCCAAGGCGGCGGTGGAGGCGGTGGGAATACCGCGCCTACCGTCCAGATCATGTCTCCTGGTAACGGAGCCGCCGTTGCGCTGGGGAGCAGCGTGGCTTTCCAAGGCGCCGCCAACGACAGTGAGGATGGCAACCTGAACGCGAGTATTCAGTGGACATCGAATATCGATGGAGCGATCGGAACGGGAGGGACCCTCTCGACAACTTCCCTGAGCTTGGGCAGCCACACGATTGTCGCCTCGGTAACCGACTCGGGAGGATTGACGACCGTTTCCTCGATCAGTCTTCAAGTCGTGCTGAATCAGGGTCCTCCGGCAATGCCGTCAGGTTTGACGCTGAACCGGGTGGGCAACTTGGCTCGATTAACCTGGCATGATAACTCGGGCAATGAACTTGGCTTTAGAATCGAGCGACAGAAGAAGACCTCCATTTTCTGGAACGGCACGACAACCTTCAACGTGAACGCCAATTCGGAACTCTTCGAGCAGACGCCGGGAACCGGAACATACCGCTATAGAATCCAGGCGTTTAACTCCAAAGGCAACTCACCTTGGACGGGATACGCAACGGGTTCCTTCTAGCAAGCTAATTAACGTCGTGGCGTTCGATTCGAATCACCACGCCATTACCTCTCTATTCCTGGTTCGTCACGGAATGACCGCAATATCCCCTCGACTCATGGGGTCGATTTGCGTCACGTGGTCCGAGCCCATCCGTATGGGTGCTAATGAGCGTGCCGTCGTTGGAGTTGATTCGATAGTTGTTCGAATTCACGGTTGCGAACCGGATCACCGTCTAATTCGCCTCAAATGTCATGCCGCCGTTATGACCGTCGTTGGCCAAGGGCGAAGCGGAAATCTGTACGCACGGACCCGTGATCGGATCCACGGTGTAAAGGTTCAAATCGGTGCCAATCGCGTACAAGACGCCGTCCGTAGGTCGGACGGCAAGGTTCAGGAGACTTCTGGAGAGAGTGACGTTGCTTCCGACGATTGATCCGGTGAACAAGTTGATTCGGGCCAACTGCCCCGGGGTTGTTCAGGAAGTAGGCGAACCGGCTCACGGAAGCCGTGGAACCTCCCAACGCAGCAACCGCTAACAGCTGAAATGCGACAATCGAACGTTTCAAGGCAACTCCCTGGCGCCGTGATTGACGGCACCTTTGAATTTGAACCAGGAAGGATACACCTCGGTCCAGTAGCCGCATAAATGAGATCACGCTGCGTCGAG
>JADZBW010000105.1 GCA_020851885.1 Fimbriimonadaceae bacterium
CCAAAGCAACTTCCTCGCCGCAATCTGCGTGCAAGATGGCCGAGCCGGGTTGGCGATTCTGGAGCCGTCCACCGGTGAATTCACGGTCACCGAAATGACCGGGGAAACCGCTCAAGAGCGTCTCCTTCAGGAATTGGCGCGGGTGCGGCCAGCCGAGCTGCTGGTGGGGGCTCAAGCGGCGGAGTACGGCGTCTTGGCCGGGGCGTCATTGGGCTCTTCCGTGACGGAGACGAAGGCGCCCAATCTCGACCGTGCCACGCGTCAACTGTTGGAGCAATTTCGAGTGGCGAATCTCCAGGGCTTCGGTTGTGAGGACAAGCCCAGCGCGGTCGTCGCCGCGTCCATGATCCTGGCCTACGCCGAAAAGAACCGATTGTCCCTCGCCCACGTCGATGCGATCTCCACTTACTCAGTCGATGCTTTCATGCGCCTCGATCTGGCGACGCGACGATCCCTGGAACTCACTCAGAACATGGCGGAAGGGAGCAAGCGTTATACGCTGCTCGAAGTTCTGGACCACTCGGTCACGTCGATGGGCTCGCGCCTGATGCGTCGGTGGATCGAACAGCCTCTTTTGGACATCGGACAGATCCAAGCGCGGCACGATGCCGTGGCAAGGCTGATGAACCATGCGATGGTACGCGGCGATATCCGGGAGGTGCTCAAGAAGCTCTCGGACTTGGAGCGGCTGGTATCCAGGGTGGCAACCAACTTGGCTGGTCCCCGGGACCTTGCTGCGCTTCGGTCGTCCTTGTTGGCCATGCCACAGTTGTCGGAGCCTTTTCGGAAAGTCGGGGTGGGCAGGCTTCAGGAGCTGCGCGAGCAGATCGCCGATCATGGCGAATTGGCCCATCTGTTGGATAAGGCGATCGTTGCCGACCCTCCCCACCTTCTGCGGGATGGCGGGATCATCCGCGAAGGCTACGACTTGGAGCTGGACAAACTGCGCGACCTCTCGAAGAACGGCAAATCCTACATCGCAAGTTTGGAGCAGGCGGAGCGGGAAGCCACAGGGATCGGAACGTTGAAAGTCGGATTCAACAGCGTCTTCGGCTATTACCTGGAGGTCTCCAAAGTCCACCAGGAAAAGGTTCCGCCGCACTATATTCGGAAGCAGACCACGGCCAATGCGGAGCGGTATATCACCGCAGAGTTGAAGGAGCACGAGTCGCTCGTCCTGGGGGCGGAGGAGAAGGCGACGATGCTGGAATCCGAGCTGTTCGCACGGCTTAGACAGCGAATCGCCGAGCATTCTCGGGCGCTGCTTCAGACCGCTCGCGCGGTCGCCGAGTTTGATGTCCTATGCGCGTTGGCGGAAGTGGCCTCGCGAAACGGCTATTTGAAGCCGGAGATCGTTGAGGAGGATGTCTTGCTCGTAGAGGCTGGCCGTCACCCGGTGGTAGAGATCCAGGGACCGGGCTTTGTGCCAAACGACGTCGGGATTGCGGTCATGGCCTTGCCGCATGAGGGCGATCAAGCCGCGATGCAAGAAGGTCGAAGCGCCGGTGCGCCGTTTCGTACCCTTATCCTCACCGGACCCAACATGGCGGGAAAATCGACCTACTTGCGCCAGACTGCGTTGATCGTCCTGATGGCCCAGGTCGGCTCCTTCGTACCGGCCAAGGCGTGTCGCTTGGGTTTGTGCGACCGAATCTTCGCCCGAATCGGTGCGAAGGACGAACTGGCCCTTGGGCAATCGACGTTTATGGTCGAGATGATCGAGAGTGCGAACATCCTGAATCACGCCACCGATCGCTCTTTGGTGATCCTCGATGAAGTTGGCCGGGGGACTTCGACCTACGACGGCTTGGCAATCGCGTGGGCGATGGTCGAGCATCTGGTGGCCATCGGAGCGAAAACGATGTTTGCGACCCACTACCACCAACTGAACGCCCTCGCCGATCAGATGCCAGGCGTCGCCAATTTTCGGGTTGCGGTGGAGGAGTTTGGCGATGACATCGTGTGGACTCACAAGGTGCTTCCGGGAGGTACGGATCGGTCCTATGGCATCCATGTCGCGCGGATGGCGGGGGTTCCGTCGACCGTCCTTGGCCGAGCCCAGGAAATCCTCACCGAACTCGAAGAGAAGTCAGAGGCTCCCCGCGCGATCCCAGCCTCCACCCAGCGTCTTCAGATGACGCTGTTCGAGGTCGAGGAGCCGCCCGTCGTGCGGGCCCTGCAGAAGCTGGATGTGAACCAGCTGACGCCCCTGGAGGCGCTGAAGCTGCTGGACGATTGGAAGCGGAAGTTCGTCTAGCGCCGCCCGATTATCCAGGGTCAACTCTTGTTTCGGATGTGCAGCAGGTCGCCGTCTTGGATGACGTACTCCTTGCCTTCCAAGCTCATTTTGCCCGCCGAGTAAGCAGCATCAAGAGACCCGGCCGCCAGGTAATCCGAGTAGTGGACGATCTCCGCGCGAATAAAGCCCTTTGCGATCTCGTTGTGGATCGTGGCGGCGGCTTTGAGGGCATTGGAACCTTTGCGCAAGGGCCAGGCATGGGTGTCGTTCTCCCCGGCGGTGAAGAAGGTAATCAGCCCGAGCGCGTCATAGACCGCGCGAATGACCACGTTTGAAGCCGGCTCTTTGAGGCCGAGGGATTCCAGGAACTCTGGCTGATCGGCGGAATCGAGTTGGGCGATCTCCTCTTCGATCGGCGCGGAGACGCAAAAGGCGGGGGTTTCCTTCTTGGCGAGTTCGGCGATGCGGGTCTTGATAGCGGCAGAAGGGTTGGCGGCGTCCGACTCCGAAACATTGAAAGCGACGACCATCGGCTTCAAGCTTAGGAACTGGTAGTTGCGACCAACGGTTTGCTCGTCATCGTTCATCTCGATCGCCCGCATCGGGGTGCCCTCCTCGAGGAGTGGCTTGACCCGGTCGAAGAACTGCTTCTCCAGGTAATCCGGTGAACCAGACTGCTTGACCGTGGGCGATTTCTGCAGTCTCTCCAAGCGGTTTTCCACGATCTGGAGGTCGGCCAGGACGAGCTCGACATCGATGTTCTCCTGATCTCGCAGCGGGTCGATTTCCGTGTAGTACGGGGAGATCGGGTTATCGAAGCCGCGCACCACGTGAAGGAGGAGATCGGCCTTCTTGGCTTGATCGATGAAGCGCTGGCTGAACGCCTTGCCGGCGCCGTTCGCCGCCTCGACATCGTCGTGGAGGACCACCGTGGCGGGCGTTTGCTTCTTGGGTTTGACTTGGGCGACGATGGTGTCGAAGCGCTCATCGGGTACTGGAACAGAGGTGACTTCGCCTTTGGCGAGTCCGCGGGCGGCGGCCCGATAGAAGGTGCTCTTGCCAGCTTGGGCATATCCGATAATGGCGACTTTCATGGGTTCGTTTTGGTGGACGTCGTGGTTGGTTTTGGCGGGGCGAATTCGACCTGGACCTTCCTAGGGCCGAGCTGGATGGGAAGGATCCAAAAGACATAAATGGTCGCCAGCAGCAGGATGAACAGCAGCCAAGGGAAGCGGGGTTTCGTTCTGCCGTAATACCGGGCCACGGCTTGCAAGGTTACTCGATTGCGGCACGTGGCTTCCGAATTGTGCCTATGCCGGTTTGCGGGCGGCGATTTCCGGGCGGTCAGGTGTGGTACTCGGCGTTGATTCGGACATAGCCATATCCAAAGTCGCAGGTGTAGACCGTGGCGGGGGGGCCATCCCCGAGTTTCAGATCGATAACCACGTAATCCGACTTCAGTCCGGTGGAGACGCGCTTGGGATCGAAGGCGGCGGGGCCGCCGTTCTCAAAGAGCAGATGCTCTTCATCGTTGGCGCGAATGACAAGCCGGGCTTGTTCCTTCGAAAAGGGAACACCTGCGCGGCCCGCCGCCATCATGACCCGGCCCCAGTTTGGATCGCAGCCAAACATCGCCGTTTTCACAAGCGGCGACTCGGCGATGGTTCGGGCGATCTTCTTCGGGTCTTCAGTGCCCGTGACGACGACCTCCACTAGTTTGGTGGCGCCCTCCCCATCGCGGGCGACCTGCTTGGCGAGGGAGATGCAGACTTCGGCCAAAGCCGCCTCGAACTCGACTTCCGATGGAGCGAATCCGGAGGCGCCGTTGGCAAGGACGATCACCATGTCGTTGGTGGACGTATCACCGTCGACGGTCATGCAGTTGAAGCTCAGTTCATTGACTCGGCGCAGAATTGCGTCGAGATCTAGGTGGTCGACGTTGGCGTCGGTGACGATGTACGCCAACATCGTGGCCATATTGGGGGCGATCATGCCAGAGCCTTTGGCGACGCCGAAGACCAGCGATTCTCCGGCATGGGAGGTTGCGTGCTTCTCCACGAGGTCGGTGGTCAGGATGGCATCCATGAATGGTCGG
>JADZBW010000106.1 GCA_020851885.1 Fimbriimonadaceae bacterium
CGTGGCGATCCCTATCGTTTGGATCCTCAACCGGACCATGTTCAAGGGCACCAAGCTACCTTTTCTGCTGGAGCTTCCTCCTTATCAATGGCCGAAATGGAAAGACGTCTGGCTCGCGATGTACTTTCGCGGCAAGCTCTTTGTGAAGACGGCGGGCACGATCATCGTGTTTATGTCGATTGTCATTTGGGCATTGTCTTTCTTTCCGAGGTCCGATGAAGCTCGAGCTCAATGGAAGACGCAGTTCGCTCAAAGCTGGTCTCAGGAAGGGAAGTCCACGGCGAGCGAGGAATACTCAGGTGCGGAAGCGCGGTTCATCGACCAAGAGCAACTGGCGAGTTCCTATCTGGGCCGATTTGGAAAGTCGCTAGAACCAGTCTTCAAGCCCGCGGGCTTTGACTGGCGCATTACGACGGGCATTCTGTCAGCCTTTCCCGCTCGTGAGACTGTCGTCTCCTCCCTGGGCATCATCTTTAACCTTGGCGGAGACGTGGACGAAGGATCCTCTGATTTGCGCACCGCGATCGCCGCGGCAAAGTGGCCGGATGGGCGCCCTCTACTGAACCTATGGACGGCCTTCGGCCTCATGATCTTCTTTGCTTTGTGTTGTCAATGCTCAGCGACGCTGGCGGCAATCAAGAGAGAGACGAACACCTGGAAGTGGCCGGTGTTCGTCTTTACCTACATGACCTTGCTCGCCTACTTGGCGGCCGTCGCCATCAACCAGATCGGACTTCGTCTCGGCAATTAGAAACTGGCCGATACGCCGATCGAGAATCCACGGAACTGGTCTCTGGAACTGTAGTAGTAGCTGCCTTCCAAATTCGGAGAAACTCCCAGGAACTTGAACTTGAGGGGCGTTCCAATGGTGATCCCACTCAAAAAGGCATCGCTATCCTTGAATTCACTGAGACCACGGGAAATCGAGTGGGCAACTCCCGCGCTGACCGATCCGAAGACGCCTTCTTTGGTTAAAGTCTGTCGGGCAGACAGCATGAATCGATAGATCGTGCCGTCGATATCGCTGCCGTGCTTCAACTTCCCGCCGAACATCACGCTGGGCGAAGCGTAGATTTGTACGCCCGGCAACTTCTGAAGCGGAAAATCAAGGCCGACTTCGGGACCCTCCAAATGACCGCTACCGCCATTCTTCAGTTCGAAGCTGTTGGTGACGTGGTAACCGAGCTTGACTCGAATTCCGATGATGTCGGATGCCTGTGACAGTGACGCACATGCAATGAATAGGCTGGTCACGAAAATGGGCTTACTGAACTTCCTTGTCATGCGGTCAGTATAAGCCTTCTACACTTCAATTTCAACTTCCTCAAGCTCTTCTGGCCGGTGAAGGATCGATCCACCCGCAGGCATCGGACGCTCCAACATCGAGACCGCCTCTGCTTTTGCCCGGATGTTCCGCTCCTCAGCGCGTGCTTCAGCGCCGGGCGATACGGGCCATACCGTGTCTTCCGCCCAATAAGATTCGAGAAACTCGGCCCACACGCGATCGTAAACCTCGATCGTTTGATCGGCGAGCTTGTTCCATTGGAAGTCCGCTTTCAGTCGCTTGCGTGCCGCATGGTTCATTTCCAAGGATTCCTTGGGATGACGTAGCACATGGAGAATCGCCCAAGCCAGGGACTCTGGATTATTGGCAAAGGAAGTCGTACCGGTTTTGTCATTCAAGACCACCTCCGTAAGACCTCCCGCATCGGAAGTAACCACTGGACATCCTGCAGCCATCGCCTCCAGAGCCACGATTCCGAAGGGCTCGTAAAGGGAAGGGAAGACGGCCACGTCGGCGCTTCGGTAGAGCATGTGAAGGGATCGGTTGGCCATGAACCCCGTGAACAAGACCTTGTCGGCAAGCCCTGCCCAATGCACGAACTTCTCCAATCGCTCTCGGTGCCCGCCGCCGACAATAAGGAACTTCGTATTCGGTTCCTGCGCCAGGATCACGTTGGCGGCATTCAATAGAACTTGAATCCCTTTCTCGCGAACAAAGCGTCCGACAAACATGACGATCTTTTCAGTCGGGAGCGCAAGCTTCGCCCGGTGGGCGGCCCGCTCCTTTTCCGACCATTCGAATTCGAACTTCGTAGCGTCGACGCCATTAAAGATCACATCGATCTTGTCGATCGGCGTGTCGAAGATCCGAACCATCTCCGACTTCATGAATTCGGAGCAAACGATGACTCGCCAAGCCTCGTAGGTGAGCCAATATTCTTGTTCGTGGATGTACCTGGACGTGTCGTTGAAGATGCCGCCATGGCGCCCCGTCTCCGTCGCGTGGACCGTGGCCACAATGGGCAGTTTGTAGTCGTATTTCAGCTCGCGGGCCGCATCCAGGGATAACCAATCGTGGGCATGGAAAAGGGTTGGTTGTCCCCCATGGCGCCAGTCTTCCAAGAGCTTGCGGACTCGCTTTTCGGTGGCAAGGTTCAGGAGTTGGATTTCGTGGACGAAGTCGTTGGGCGTACCTTCGAGGTGAACCCGATGGACGTGCACGCCGCTTGGCTCGGTCACCTCGTCAGGCGCTTGGGGGGTCGACTTTGTGACGACGTGTACCTCCACGCCCTTCTTCACCAGTTCTTGCGAGAGCTCGTACACATGCGGGCTGATGCCACCGACGATTCGAGGAGGATATTCCCAGGAGAGCATCATGACGCGCATGACTCCATTGTGCATGGTCTTAGAAAAGCCAGACCATAAGCCGGAACGGGAAATTCAAACATCGAGTTGCCACTCTCAATGAGGTGTTCCATGTACAAGACAGCAATTGCCGGCCTTGCCGCCATGATCCTGCTGGGAGGATGCAGCTCCGGAGAGTCCGAACAGGCCAGCGCCACCGCGTCGGTGATCACTGCCCCCGCCAGCGCCGGGTCTGGCTCGACGACGGCGAAGTTGATTTCGAATCCAAATCAGGCGGCTTCCAAGAGGGAAGTGGTCAAGAAGGGAAGCCTGACCGTGCAGGTCGCCAAAGTGGAAGAAGCCGAGCGAAAGGCTCGGAGCCTGGTTGAAGGCGCCGGAGGCCGGGTGGACCGGGTTTCGAGCTCCAACCTGGCCAGCCCCGATGCCGCGCTGCAAATGACCCTCCGCATTCCGGTCGACGCCTTCGAGAACGTGATGGTTGGCCTGGAGAAGTTGGGGGTGCGGACTCAGAAGACCGTTGAAATCGAAGACGTCACGGAGCAGTCGGTGGATCTGGACGCCCGAGCCAAGAACCTCCTGGCCCAGGAAACGAACCTTCGCGATTTGCTCGCGAAGGCGAAGAACCTGAGCGACGGTTTGGCGATTCGCAACGACATCTCCAAGCTTCGAGGGGAGATCGAATCAATGCAGGCTCAGCGGAAGTCGTTGGCGGGCGAGGCTGCCTATTCCCACCTCGAACTGAATTTGGAGCAGAGCGCGACGGCGGCGGCCTTTGCCAGCACCGATCCCAACTGGTTGCAGGGCGCTTGGGCCCAGGCGTGGGGAGGCGGGACGGCGGTGTATCGGACCGTCGTTGGAATTCTCATGTGGCTGCTTGTTTTCAGCCCGATTTGGCTACCAGGAATCCTTGTCATTCGGTGGGCGATTCGATTGTCGAGCCCGTTGAAGGTTCGCCTACCTCAATAGATTGGTCGTGCTCGCGACGGGTGACGACGACGCGAGTAACCTCCACCCCATAGAAGAACAACTGGCTGGAGTAGTAGATCCAGAGGAGGATCACAACCAACGCTCCAGCCGACCCGTAGGCCGCGGCAACCCCACTGTAGGTGAAGTACAGGCTCAGGAGGA
>JADZBW010000107.1 GCA_020851885.1 Fimbriimonadaceae bacterium
CTTCAGTTCGCCTTCATCGAACCAAATGCCGCCGCATTGTGGGCAGTCATCGAGATTGACATCGCGAAAGAGAAGGGCTTCCATCGGAATTCGGCAATCGGGACAAAGACGAGCCATAACTCTATTGTAGTGGCGCGACGGGACTTCGGACAAGGACTCATCGCTGCCACCCCTGGCAAACCTCGTCAAAAAACGTTTGAGTCCTCAAAACCAGATCCAAGGTTCAGCGAATCTCATGTCAGTAAAACATAGGACGAGAAATGGCCTACTGACAAACGACCCTATTCCCCGATACCTTGAGGCCATGAGCTGGGCATTGTATGCGTCGTTCAAGAATCGTGATCTCGCCGAAAGGACGGTAGGAGCCCTTCTCGACGCCGGGGTCATCCCCGAGGATATCAGCCTGATTGCTCCGACCCGTGAATCCGAGCCCCATGAGCTGGTGGTCGATTACGAACCGGCTCTCATGATGGTCGACGCCGGCATGCTGGGAACCGCTGAAGTTCGCTACGGGTCCAAATCCGCTGAAGTCGAAGGGAGCGATGTGTATGAATCCAAGATTGGCGGTGGAATCTCCACTTCGAGTCCTGACGACGACGTTTCGGCCATCGAAGAGATGGAGGATGCCGAATCGATTGCCGAAGACCTGATTCACCCGGCAAAAGGCAGATCCTTTGGTTCCGAGGAGTTTGGAGATGCCGACGCCTTTGCCAAGTTCGGCACATTGAATCAATTGCGCCGTCATGCCCATCATACGATCGACAATATTCACGGCTCTTCGGAGATCAGCGCGTTCGTCGAGCCAGGGCTACTCATACTGGGCGATGGGCCGTTGGCGCTTAAGATCTTGGAGAAGTCGCTCATCGACCACAAGCGAACCCCCCGAGAGGTCGTTCGAAATGGGCTATGGGAAGTGGGGGTCGCTCCAGATGCCGCGGCGAATTTGGCTGCAGAACTAACCGGGAATGGGGCCTTGATATCCGTGGTGGAGGCGGCGGGACAGGTTCCAATCCAGCAAATCGAGTCGATCATCGAATCGGCTGGTGGCGAGCATCTATGCACTTTTCTGATCCCGGGATCGAGTAGCTAGACGCTCTCAGTCCCAGGATCAGTCAGCTCTGAAGACGGCAGCCCACGCTGACTACGACGGTCGCGTGAAGAGGACCGCTTGGTCGATCTGGACTTCCCACCTGTTGGTCGTAGTCTCGGCGGGGGTGTAAGTGATGTCGAGCACAACATCGCCATTGCCAGGATCGATTGCATTCAGGGGCACGGTAATGGAACGCACGGTATCAGTTGGCGAAGTGGAATAGGTTGCCAATACTTGGCCGGTCACCCCCGATGCGGTCTTGATGGTGACGGTTCCGCCACCCGGGATGTTGACCGCATCTTCATACTGGAATTCCAGTGATCCGATCACCAAAAGGGTTGGATCGAAGGCCACCCGGATGGTTCCGCCGGTGCCGCCTCGGAAGTAGATGTTATCGCTTCGATTGGCATTTGCGATCGGGTCTTGAGTTCGGCTTCCTTGCAGGTTTTGAAGCTGGAAGGGAGCGGCCGGATAGTTGTTGTAAGCGTATCGCAGGGCTTTGTTGAGATTGACGCGTCCCCAACCAAAGGTGGAGTCTTCGCCTGCCGCACCAAGGTCGTCGCATCCCTGATAGACCGAGGTCTGGACTTCCATGCTGTTCATTGCCGGATTGGATGCGGTGACGGTTGCCGCAAGTCCCGCGACCAGGGGCGTCGCCATGCTGGTTCCGCTCTTGAGGCCATAGGAAGTCGGGCCATTGTAGAGCGTCGCCAGGATGTTCACTCCCGGTGCGAACACGTCGACGGCGAGTCCATAGGAGGAGAAGCTCGCTTTGGCATCCGCCGAATCGGAAGCTCCCACGATCGTTACGTCCGCATGATCAAAGGTGCTCAGGTTCGTGTTGGAGTTGCCGGCGGCGAAGCAATAGAGGGTATTCAAGGTCCGCAGGTAGGCGCCCGTGGTCTGGATCGAAGCGCTATCGACGCCAGAATAACTCGTGCTGACTACCCGAGCGCCATTCTCGGCCGCCCATCGAGCTCCCGCCGTCAGTGAAGTCAAGCTGGCGCTGCCCCCAGTGGAATTTGTCACCCGAACGGGCATAATCTTCAGGCCCCAACCCATTCCGGTAACGCCGAGAGTGTTGTTGCCCGAGGCGGCGGCGATGCCGGCGCAATGGGTTCCATGGCCATTGATGTCCTCCACCAGACCGCCACCTGACTGAGGAACCGCCGTACCACTGGCCGTATTGGCGCCAGGAATCAGCCTGAGGATGAGATCCTCATGGTCGGTGCGAACTCCCGTGTCTGTAATCGCAACGATCATATTGGAGTTTTGGGCCGTGAAAAGCGTCCAGGCGTCATATGCTTGGACCTTGGCGACGTGCCACTGGTTGGCCACCTGAGGGTCGTCGGGAATCGTCAAAGGGAACAGGGTCCAATTCGGCTCGATGTACTGAAAGGCGCCCTGACGACCGAGTTTCGCCGCAAGCGCATTCTCGGAACTGCCTTTCGGGACCTTCAGAATGAACTCGTCAGTCTCAGGAATGTAGCGAATCTTATAGGGCGCCACCGCTCTCTGAGCGTGAGAACGTGCGGATGCCGCTTCCACGGCGGAGTATCCAGATCGACGCAATGCCGCAAAGGGCATCGGACGGGCGATCAACTCGCCGGAAAACTCGTGGTCTCCTTTCACTTCCTTGAACTGGACGATCTGCCCAAACGACGAAGCGGAAATGGCCAATAGAGCCAATGCAACAACTCTCTTCAAAATTACCTCTAATCTCTGGGAGTATCAGTTCCCTGTTTCATGATACAGCGGTTCTGGAGCAACCTGAAGACAAACCTCTCGGCAAGGTAATGGACGCCGATAATCCAATAGGGTGGGAATGGGAGGAAAGCTGACGCCGCGAATCAGATCGGAACTCTCGACCTACCAATCGTGTTAAACTTAGATGTTGCATCGACTTAGCTCGGCATCGATACTGGTTCGCACCCTGTTAGCTTTCGCAATCGTGCTTGGCACGACCGGCGAATCGCTGTGCGCGGTTCTATGCTCGGCGGGCATGTGTGCCGACAAGTGCGGCATCGCACGGACGGTCGAAACGACGCTTTCGCCGAAGTCCTGCTGTGGAAGCAAGCAGGCATCGAGCCCTGCATCCTCGAAGAAGAAGGGACATCGGTGCACGTGCGAAATCAAGTCGGCGCCTCCTGGCATCGATTCAGCTGCCAGAATTGCCTTGCCAAGTACTGTTCTGGTTATCGCGCTGCCGGAAGCGCCCGCAACGGTTGTCGCGGTATTCCCAATTTGCAGCGCGCCGATGTTTGTAAGCGGCGATAGCTCGCCGCCAAGCGCCATACGCCATCCCGATCTTGGCCGCGCACCCCCATCGCTTTAGTCGACGGCGACCTTAGGTTTCGCCGTCGTTCATTGCTTGGGGCGTGTTTGTCGATGGCGTTTCCACTCGATCCAAATGCACCCTCTCCTTTCCCTTGTGACGAGCGTTCGCATTTGGAGATCTAGTCTTGAATCCTCGAAATACTTCCCGCCGCTGGTTCGGCCCCGGTACGACCGCGATGTTTGTTGGCGTCGCTGCTTTTGCCGCCTACAGCTATCTATCCGCTAGCCCGGCATCGCCGCCTGTCCGATACGAAGCTGGCCGTGATGGCAAGTTCAGGCAGGTTGCCATTCCCATGCCTGAACCCACGCAAATTCGCGTTCCCGTCAAACCCGAACCGGATAGGATACTCGCCGCAAAACTCCAACTGAAGCTGACGAATCGCCAAGTCGATCGAGTTGAAGCCATCGGGAAAGCCTGGACAAAACAGAAGAAAGACCTCGAGCATGCAATCGACGGAGTCACCCATCGAATGCGCGAGCAATGGAACAAGCCCAAGCCCTCGGCCGACCTTCGTCCTGCATTGGCAGGCTACTCCGAACTTTCGCGCGAACTTCAGCGCCGACGCGACTTGGCTTGGAATCACGCGCTTTCGGTACTTGACGAACCTCAACGCAAGCTTCTTAAGTCGATCGACCCTATCGCAGGAGATCAGAAATGAACACAAGACTCTGGGCAACCATCGCCCTGTCCTGCTCTCTGAGCATCATCGCCCTATCGCAATTGCAGACGCCCACGGAACTCTCACTCTCGGAGGCAATTCGCTTTGCTCTCAAGCACTCGCCGGCACTTAAGGCGAGCCGCGCCGAAGTCGCGGCGGCCCAGGCGGAGGTTGGGATGGCCCGGGGCAAGGGAGGACCTCAACTATCGGCGAATGGGTTCTATTCCAAGTCGGATATGCCGACGACACTTTCCTCGGGAGGCGGCGTGGAGCCGGTCGCGCAGATCATGGCCCCGGACAAGGATTACCGAGACTTCAACCTTTCCTTAATGGTGCCTCTGTACACGGGGGGGATCTACTCGGGACTCGTCGCAAGTTCGATCGCCCTCCACAATGCCGCGATGGCGGAATCGGCCGGAATGGAAGCAGAGGTGGCGCTCAAAGTTCGGGAAAGCTACTTGAGAGCGGTGTACCTGAAAGAGCTTGTCGCGGCGTTTGCTTCGCGAGTCAAAGCGGCGGAAGGGATGGCGGCCAATGCCCAGACTCGATTCAACGCTGGATCGGGAATCGAAGCGACGGTCCGCCGGGCGGAGGCCGAATTGGCGGAAGCCCGAAAAGACCTTAAGATGGCTGAAAACGATCGCCAAAAAATGCTCCTCGAACTTCTCGCAGAAATGGGCTCGACGATGGATTCGGCGCCAACACTCACTGAGAAACTGGAATTCAGCGGGCCGACGCGGAGCCTGGATCAGAGCCTCCTCCAAGCGGACAGAACCCGAGGCGAGCTCCTATCTGCACGACTTCAGGTCATGGCGGCAAAAGGGAAGGCCTCCTCGGCGGCAGGAGCGCTCAAACCCCAGATCTACGGGTTTGCGATGAAGGATTTCTTCTCTCCCACGGACGGGATGGGCAAATCTTCGGGCTACTCCTTTGGAATCACCGTGAGTCTGCCGGTATTCGACAGCGGGATGCGACGCTCAGAAGTTGCCGCGACGAAGGCGATGGTCCAACGCGCCCAGGCCGATGCGGATCGTTGGAAGTTGGTTGTGGAACGCGAAGTTCGACAAGCTTGGATCGATATCGAGACGGCGTCCCAGAATTACAGCACTGCCCTTTCTGCCCTCAAAGGGGCCGAATCTGCCTTTGAGGTCATCACCATTCGGGTGGAAACCGGCAAGAGCATCTTGGTCGAGCAATTGGATGCGCTCGCGACCTTAACCCGGGCGCGAGCGAACGTCGCCGAAGCGCTCTTCGAACATGAACTTGCGGTGGCAAAGCTGGACCGCGCGATCGGAGTCGTTGGGGAATCGGCCGGATCGGAGATGAAGTCATGAGATTCTTCCTACTGTGGATTCTGCTCGCCTTGCCTTTGGCGGCCCTCGCCGGGGTCAAATCTCAGGCAGGCCCTTACCATATCGATCTGCAGTCCAATCCAAGCGTGATCCCCGTTGGCCAGGCGATCCTGCTCCTTAAAGTGACCGATCAAGGCGGTAAGCCGGTTGACGGTCTTCAGATCAGGACCTTGGCACGAATGCCGGGGATGTCGATGGGCGAGCGGGAGCAACTTGCTAAGCCCGTTTCTGGTTCGCCAGGAACGTATTCGGCCCTCGCAATCTTCGCGATGGCCGGCGCCTATGAACTCTCTCTCGACGTCGACGGAACACTTGGGAAAGCCTCGACGGTACTGACCGTCAATACGGGACAAGACCTTGGCGGAAGCGGCGGAGGCTTCCAGGTCCAGTCGCTGCTTCCATGGATTGCAGGCTTGTTGCTGCTGGTCTATGTGCTTGTCAAGGTGCGGCGTTCTGGCCAAGGTCTGAGCCTCAAAGGAATGTTCACGTTTGGCTCTATCAGCGGCCTTGCCCTCCTTGCGGTTTTGCTCTTTGTGGCGATCTATGTAGTCAACACAAAGCGAAGGCAAGGCTCCATGACGCCTCTCGAGGCTCAGGTCATGGAGATGAACAC
>JADZBW010000108.1 GCA_020851885.1 Fimbriimonadaceae bacterium
CAACCGACCGGTCGGGTTGTTCTGATCGTTCGATAGGTAGGTCAGTTCATCGGGCACACCGTGGCCAACGCCCGTGTTGTGGTGTTTCATGAAGCCGAAGTTGGCGGTCATTGGAGTGAGGATCAGGTTGCTAGTTTTGGTTTCTGTCATAACTCTTTGCGCTCGGTTGAAATCCCAGTTTGAATGAGTTGGTGATCCAAGTCAATGGGCCGCACTTGTTTCACACCTACTCAATACGATGATAAGATCCCCCAACACGCCACGTGTTGGGGGTACAAACCCGACTATCGACCGCCCGAAGGATTCCACACTACGATCCCCCAACACGCCACGTGTTGGGGGTACAAACCCGACTATCGACCGGCCGAAGGCTTCGTCACCGTCAACTTATACGGCTTCCGATAAGGCCGATTGTAGGCTTCCACGTTCTTGCCGGCATTACCCGCCAGGTCCCACTTCTTGTTATCCCACTCGATCTGCTGGCCAGACTGGAGAGCGATGTTCGACAAGTGGCACAGGACCGTCGTCTGCGCGACCGATCGAAGGTCCGCCCGCGGCTTTTCTCGGGTCTTCACGCAGTCCACGAAATTGCGCCAGTGATCGCCAAGGGCCGGCGACTCCTCCTTCGGCATCTCCTTCCCCTCTGGATCGAGGATGAGCCACCCACCGCGCCAAACCCGGACCGTTCGTCCGTCGGCCCCGATGAACTCCGTTCCATGACCAGGCTTTCCGGGGTGATCCCGACCGACCGACCAGTGAAGGGTCCACTCGTGCGGCTCCTTAAACAGGAAAATCGACTCGGTGACGTCGGGAGCCGTTCGGTCGTCGTCCAGGATCGCCCATTGCCCACCATAGGTGGAGACCATGTGCGGCATGACGAGTTCTTGGTCCTTGCTCATCCCCAGGAGGGCGATGTCCATCATGTGAACGCCCCAGTCGGTGGTGAGGCCGCCGCCAAAGTTCATAAACCAGCGCCAGTTCCAGTGACAGCGGTTGGATTGATAGGGTACGAACGTTGCCGGGCCGACCCACATGTCGTAGTCGAGACCCTTTGGAGGATCGCTGACCTTCTGCTTGCCAACGCGGGTGGTGTCGGTAATCCAAGCTCGGCATTGAACCACCTTGCCCAATTTGCCGGATCGGACATAGTTGATGGCGTCCGTGAACTCCTTGGTGCTGCGCTGCCAGGTACCGCATTGGACGACCCGCTTATGCTTCTCTTGGGCGCCCGCCATGGCAACGGTCTCCATCAGGTGGTGCGAGAGAGGCTTCTCCTGATAGGCGTCCTTTCCGGCTTCGCAGGCGTGGATGAAATTCAATGCGTGCCAATGGTCGGGAGTGCCCACGATCACCGCGTCGATGTCCTTTCGATCGAGAATCGATCGATAGTCCTTGTACACTTTAGGCGCCCGGTTGTATTTCTTTTCGACATCCTTGTAGTCGTTGGGAACGCGACTGTCGTCGACGTCGCAGAGAGCGGCGACTTCGACATCGGCAAAGTTCATTAGATTGCGCATGTTGCTGGCGCCCATTCCGCCACAACCGATGAGGCCAAGCACGAGCTTATCGTTCGGCGATTGGGTCAGGCGACTGAACAGTGGCGATTCGACGGCGCTGACAAGCGGCGCAACCGCTCCCGCTGCAGCGACCGCACCCGCCTTCCCTAAGAAGGCACGTCGAGAGAATTCGTCTTGAGGTTGTTTTTCGGCCATGGTCTACTCTTGGATTGAATCGAGTCTCTGTTCGCCGTGCGATCGAGAACTCCTTCCCAATACGAGGATATCCTTTTCAGACCTCCCGTGAGCGGATCAGTTTCCAAAATGGACTCGGCGGTAAACTCGACCGTGCCCGAGAAGCCCCGTACCGTCCGCGATTTGTGGATTTGGATGTTCATCGCCTTTCTGGTCGTGCAGATCCTGCTGATGGCGTTTGGCGTCATCCTTGCCTCCGGTGGCAGGCAACTCAATCCTGACGCGGTAACGCGGCTGGATTCCATGCGCCAGATATTCCAAACGATTTGCGCCTTGGCGGTAGTCGCTTGTGTGGCTTATGTCCGTGCTCGATTGAACCCGATCGTCGTCACCACGCCCCAATCGTTGCTCCGAGAGACGGCAGGAGCTTTGGCGATCGGCGAAGGAGCCGTGCTGCTGGGACTTGTTGGTTTGGCCAGACTCCATCCGGACCAGTTTCTAATCGGGGGAGCGCTGGTTTTCGTGGTCGACTTCGCGCTCATCCTTCCCGCCGGTCTACGCCTGTTGAAGCGGCCCGCTCCGCCAACTGAAAAAAGTCGCGGGAACAAAAAGCAGGCTCGAAGCAACTAACGATTGTGAGGTCTTTGGACCAGGCCTCCAAATTAAGAAGGTCCTCGCCAGGTTTGCTCTCCCCGGACCTGTGCGGGACCTTCTATAAGAATCTGCCTATTTTAGTGACCAGAATGGCTTGCCGTCTGGCGTCCTAAAGGCTACTTTGCTGCCTCGATGACGGATCTCTTGGCAGAGGACCAGCGACTCTCCATTCACCATCACTTTCGAACCGCGGATTTTGACGCTGTCCGTGGGTGAGAGATGCAGCGCCTGTCCATCGAAATACTCTTTGGGTCCAAGTTCGACGAAGGCAGTTCCGCCATTGACCAGCCGGACCATCAAGTCGACGCTCCTCGCAGACTGAATAATCCCGATGACCTTTCCATCGAAACTGATGACGGACTTGGCATCCCAAGCCGCACTCCCCGAGTAATGGGTGTACCAACCCGTGCTTCTGGCACGGTCAAACGATTTATCAGCGGAATTTGACGGCATCACGCCTTGCTGCAGCAGCAGCGCCCCCGCAAGAATGGTGGTTAGTGTCATGAATGAGCCTCCCTGTCCTTTACAAGCACCGTGGGGGCTATGCCACTGAGGGCATCGAGTGACTCCTGCAACAGATGACAGGATCGCCTTAAGCTCGCATAAAACTCAGGAAAGCAGCAAAATGGCAGCCGCCGCAGGGCCAGCATGATCGACGCGCAGCACGCGTGGCCCCAGGGTCACTCCGCGGTCGCCAATAAGCTCGAGTTCTCGCAACGACCATCCGCCTTCAGGGCCAACCACGATCGTCATCTCGCCTCCGATCTTGGCGAGTCTCTTGGATTCCTCCTGCACTTCACTGAGAACAATTGCGCCCGGAGACTGCTTCAACAAGTCCTTCAGACTTGGCAGATACTCGAAGGTGGGAAGGATGGTTCGGAAACTAACCTCCGCCGCTTCGCGCGCGATCGCCTGGATTCTCACCAGCCGATCGACGACCTTCTTCTGATCCCACTGCACGACCGTGCGCTCACTGGGAAAGAGCAGGAACTTAACGACTCCAAGTTCGGTGCAGGCCCTAACGATCTCATCGAGTTTGTCACCTTTTGGCAGACTCTGGGCGACTGTCAGTTTGAACTGAGCCTCCACATTCGGATGCTCGACTTGAATCGGAATGGCGTCGCGACCGGTGAACTCGCAGCGGATGATCGATCCATCGTTGGGCAAAACGGCAATCTGGGCGCCGCCCGACAGCCTTAGGACTTTGCGAAGCTTGTCGATCTCGTCCTTTGGAAGTTCGATGAGCCCCTCGGATGACGCTCCGGGAACGAAGACGCGCGGCAGGGCTCGGAGGGGTAGTTCGCGCATTAGGCCTGCTTTCGAAGGGTCGCGGCAACCCAGCCATCTTCATCGATTGTGTTCACGAGGTCGAATCCAGATCGGTTCGCTTCCGCGAGAACATCGGGCCAATTGGCTTCAATTATCCCGGAGACGATCCACCAACCTTTCGGTTTGACGATTTCTGCGACTTCATGTGCGATCGAGATGAGAGTCGCCGAAATGATATTGGAGATGACGAGGTCGTAAAACACTCCATCCGGAAGGACGCGAACCCCCGCGCCACCGATCGCCTCGAATGCCACCCCGTTCATCGCCGCGTTCTCTTTAGAGACCTCGACGGAGAGAGGTTCGATATCCACTGCGATAACCCGTCCCGCCCCCAGCTTGCACGCGCCTACGGCCAGAATTCCACTTCCGCAGCCGATATCCGCAACGGTCATTCCGGGATCCAAAGCATCCTCTAGCAACTGAAGACACATGCGGGTTGTGGGGTGGTCGCCCGTGCCAAATGCTTGGCCCGGATCGAGAACGATGTCGATGTCTCCCGGCCCGAGATCGAGAGGCTCCCATGTGGGCCTAACGACGAAGCGACGGCCGACTCGCCTTGGCTTGAAGAACTGCTTCCAGTTTTCTTCCCAATTCTCTTCGACAAGGTCCCGAGATTCCACCAACGCGGCGCCCGCAGCAAGAAGCGCTCCACGCAAACCTTCGATGACGGCATCGGCTCCCTGAACATTCACAACCGCCGCGCTTAGCGTGGGAGGGATGTCCGTCTGAAGCGTGTTCTCACAGCCATACTGGCCGAAGATATCGATATAAGGCGACCAATCCTCGGGGGCTACGCTAAAGGTGGCCTTTACTTCGATCCAGCTCATTTCTTCTTGCCAAACAGCCCGCCCAGCAGACCTTTGTTGGCGCCCTTCGGAATATCCTCTCCGCTGACTTCCGCGAATTCTTGTAGCAGTTTCATTTGAACGTCGCTGAGTTTGGTCGGAACGCGGACGTCGATTTGGACGATGAGATCGCCCCTCCTCCCGCCGTGAAGTGGCGGCAACCCGCCGTTCCGAACGGCGACTCGAGTTCCTGGCTGAGTGCCGGCAGGAATCGAGACCTCGTGGTTTTCTTCGATCCCCTCTATTTCCGTGGAGTGACCCATTGCTGCCTGGGCAAAAGTAGCTTCAATTTTCGTATAGAGGGTCTGGCCATCGCGCTGGAACCGCTTATCCGGTTTCACCCGAAGGTGGACGAACAGATTCCCTGGCGACCCTCCCGCCATCCCATCGTGGCCCTGGCCGGGAACCTGAAGCGTGTTCCCATTTTCGACTCCCGCCGGAATGGTGACCATGACGCGCGCCGATTGCGGTGTGACACCCTGTCCACCACAAACCTTGCAAGGATTCGCGATCGTCCACCCGACCCCCCGGCATGTGGGACAGGGCGCCGAAGTCTGCATACGTCCGATCAGGGTGTCTCGCACCTGGGAGACCATCCCGCTTCCACGACATGTCGAACAGGCCGTCGGAGGAGCGCCGCCTTCCCCACCTTTTCCGCTGCAGGAGTCGCACTCAGACATCCGCTCCAGATTGATCTCCTGGTGCACGCCATTAAGAACATCCTTGAGCGTGAGTTCGAGTTGGACCTCGATATCGTCGCCGTTGCGATCCATGCGCTGTTGCCGCCGGCCAGAGCCTGCCGCTCCGCCAAAGAACATCTCAAAGAGGTCGGAGAATCCGCCGGCTCCGCCCCCAAAGAATGGGTCCTGAGGCATGTCCTCCGTCGTGCCGAACCGATCGAACTGGGCCCGCTTCTCGGGATTGGACAGTATAGAATAGGCCGAACCTATCTCCTTGAACTTCTCTTCCGCGTTATGATCGCCTGGATTCACATCCGGGTGAAACTTGCGGGCAAGGCGACGGTAGGCGGACTTGATTTCGTCCGCTGAAGCGTCTTTGGGAACCCCCAGCACTTCATAGGGATCGCGCTGGGCCATCCGTTAGTCGTTGTCGTGCTCGGTGTCTTCCGCGGCATTCTCCTCTTCGGCAATGTCGCTCAAAGACAAGGTGTCGCTATCGGAGGCGGGCACAACTTCCTCCTCTTCATCTTCATCGGCAAGGGCCGATAGAGTCAAGTCGTCCGGGTCGCCCAATTCGTGGTCGCCTGCTTCATGATCATCTTCACCGACGATCGCATCCGAGCTGACCAGCGCCACCTCCGTTTCATCGAGCGCAGGAAGCAGTAACCCGAGTTCAGCAGGCATGGTTTCATCGAGCAGAAGGGCAGCCGCGGGAGAGCCGATGGACATATCAGTTGGCGAAGGCATGATCGGTTTGATCTTTCCGGCCGCGATCTCGGCAAGGGCGATCGTCAACGGATGGTTGGACTCGATCTGCACCAAAGGTGGCGCACCTTCGCGCAGTTGCTTCGCGCGCTTGGCGGCAAGATTGGACAAGACGAACTTGCCCTGAGAGAATTCGCTGAGGATGTCTGGGGAAGGCAGCATAGCAGGTGTGTTCTTTGGCCTCGAACCACCTAATATACCATGAACGAACCCGAAAGTGACCGGAATGGGTCCGCAACTGGGCACGATTCTTTACTTGTATTGGCGAATCTTCGCTTCGCTAAATCCAGCATCCAGGCGCTCATAGAATAGGATGACCAATCTCGCCTTGGCGAGAATCTTCGGATACTTGTCGGCGAGTTTCCAGAAGGATCTCCCGGCTCCGAACACGCTCTCGGCCACCGTATTCAGATCTTCTTCCATGCTGGTCAGCGAATACCGTTTGACGAATCCCTGTCGGAGCCACGCTGGCTTCTGTTCTTCCCAGTCGACTTCACCTTTCTTGTCGGCATAGACTTGGTCGTAGCCGCGATAGGCAAAGCTCGTTGGGTTGATATCGGCCCAAGCCTGGCGCGGAAACTGGTTTTTCGGCTCCAAGAAGAGAACGCTGGAGAATTCGTGATGAAAGCTCTGTTCCAGGAATCGATCGTCAAATCCCCTGGCCGAACCTCCATCGACGATGAAAAGTGATCGACCAGAGTAGGTTGCGCCGTACTCGTATCCCCCCACGATCAGGTCACCGACCACGTAGACCCGATCCAGAAACCGCTTGATGAATCCGGGTGGGTACTTGGCAAACGCCTTGGCCAAGATCGTTCGGCTTCGAAAGACTTCAGACGTCGGCAGTGGCTTCACCACCGGGTATTCGTAATCAGCCCCCCATACGTCCAAATCCATGAGGCCATCCCGCTCGTATACGACTTTGATTCCCGAAATCGGACTAACCTCGATCGTATCGAAAGGGGCAGTCTGAGTTAGCTGGGAAAAGAGAAGTAATGCGCTGATCATATGGGTCGTCCGAAGTGATACCGCATCTTTGCGGGGTATCTCACACGGATCCTGACCTTCAATCGTTGGCAAATGGAGCCGAAATGTGTACACTACACGGACCAACGCATGAAGCGATTTCTGTTACTCCTAATACCATGGATGGTGATGGCGAGTACGGCAAGCGCGGCGCAGATACGCTCCGCGGAAGTCGTATTTACTCACTTTGGCGCCATCTCGGAACGTGCCATCCGAGTTGCCGATGAGTGTTATGTACCCTTGACGTTCCTGGCCAAGGTCGGCTGGAAGTACACGGTTAAGAACAGTTCCGTGGCCATCGAAGCCGAGCCTCGAGGCGCTCGAGTTCCCATCCGCGAGTTCGAGCTTGGTCCCGCGATCCCGCTCCGGATGGCGCTGGAACAAATGGGTGCCGAGACCTTCTGGGAACCAGACAATGACAAGCTTCAAGTTTGTTCGCCCGTCACCAAGATCGAGGTCAGCGGCAACAAAGTCCAGATCGAGACGCACTTAACGACCCGGCCACGTGTCTTCCGCCTCACTGGACCCAACCGCTTCGTTGTCGACATACCGGGCGCCAGACTTACCCGAGACACGGTCCAGCAGATCGAAGGCAATGGCGTCCGGGTCAGTCAAATTGAGTTGAACACGGTGAGGGTGGCATTCGAGCCTGGATATCGGCCCTCCCTGCCCGTCATCCCTGGTTTGGGAACATCCTTCAAGTGGGAACTCGATCCTGATGAGGATCCCGGCACCCCCGACGAGCCGCCAGCGCCGCCGCCGGTCAAGGTAGAACCCGTTGTCAAAGTCGCCCCTGACCCCAACCTGGGGCCCAAGACTGTTGCCGGACCGCTGACTCTGGATCTCGAGAGTTCGAATCGGGTGATGGTCTCCTTGAAGCTCTCGGGCATCCTTGGCAAACCTGCTCAGTTCCGAAGGCCGGAGCCGGACGTTCTTGAGATCGTCTTGTGGAATACCCAGGTTTCCGTACCGGATAGCGCTTCATTCAACAGCGCGAGCATCACCGACATTTCCGTGCGAGACGAGGGGCCAAACGCCATTCTCGCCTTGAAATTGGCCAGACCCATGGGCGTCGAACTTTCACCTGGTCTGACAAACCTTGGAATCGTGCTCATGAAGCCGAACGTCGGCGATGGAAAACTCGCCGGTAAGGTGGTCGTCGTCGATGCGGGCCACGGTGGGCATGACAGCGGCGCGAAGAGTCCCCTGAACGATGCCTTCGAGAAGAACCTGACGCTTAAGATCGCCAAGCAGCTGAGCGAGCGATTGGCGAACGAAGGCGCTACCGTCATCATGACCCGCAAGACGGATGTTTTCATCGAATTGAAGGAGCGGGCGGAAATCGCCAACCGCAATCAGGCGAATTTCTTTATCTCCTGCCATATCAACTCGAACAAGCTCAGCAATAGCACGTCCGGCGGCATCACGTTCTATCACAAGGACGACCCGATCGGGCAACTGCTGGCCGACTGCATCCAGCGTGAGATCGGCAAGGTCTCAGGACTGAAGTCGATCGGCACGTGGAGCGACGGCAGAATCTATGAAAGTGGCTTCTCGGTTCTCAGGAATTCGAAGATGCCGGCAGTTTTGGTCGAATTCGGCTTTATCAACCACAACGTCGATCGGAAGCGAATGATGACCGATGATTTCCAGCGAGACGTGGCAAGCGCCATCGTCAAGGGTCTAAAGGTTTATTTGGGCGATGGCAACTAAGAAGAAGCAGAAAACCTCGAAAGGACCCATGATTGGGTTGTTGGCGATTGGCGCGATCGGCTTGGCGGTCCTTGCCGCTTATGTGAAGTTCGGCGGCGCGGACAAAATTCCGACCGAAGTCAAACGCGTTCCCGCGATCCAGCAGCCCGCTTCCAATAAGACCAAACCGGATCAAGTGACCCTGATCACCCCGACCCGAGAAGGCACCGACCTAAACCTTGGGAAACATCAGTCGGACGTTCCTGCCGGAGAGAACCCGATGCTCTTCGCCTTGAACCACTTCCTCCGCGAATCCAAGATCGTGCCCGACGATGCGCGGGCGGTCGGAATGCAGGTAAAGGATCATGTGGCATTGGTGGATGTTTCGCCAAGCTTCAATCAGTCCTATGGATCGATGGATGAAGAGACCTTGCTCAAGGGAATTTGCGCGACCCTCGCCCAATTTCCAGAAGTCGAAAAGGTCCAGTTCTTCGTCGAAGGCAAGGTTGTCGGGTCGCTTGGAAATGTGGACCTCTCGGAACCCATCTCCGTGAGGCCAAAGCCCGAGAATCCCTAAGCGAGAAGATCGACGGTCGATCGGGACTGCTCAGCTCTCCCCGGTCCGACGCGCCAAGCGAAGTACATGAGCGCGAAACTCAGGCCACACCACAGGACCGACCAAACGATGGCGGGAATATGGGTGAGTTGCTGCATGTTTCCCGCGTCGCTTTGTCGGACGCCAAATCCACTGATTTGGACCAAAAAGAAGAGGGATTGAATGGAGTTAAGGCATTGTTGGACGCCGATGAATTGGGCGGCAAAGAGCCTTTTCTCTTCGCCCAAGTACAGCGCCATCGCACCCAACGCAAGCAACCAGCCGATTCCGCTCGCCATTCCAAAGAGATCGCCGCGAACCCAGACGATCAGCGAATAGGCAATGGCTATCGCCAGTACCATCAGCGCCGTTCGGGCTGCCTTGGGTGAGCGGACCAATCCAATTATCAGGGCTCCCGTGAGCGCCGCGCCGAGGTAACCAGCGGAGCTGATTAGGAAATCACTGCCGCCTGACGTGTAAGTCTCTCCATTGGCGTTGGCATGCACTTCGATATGCGAGACCATGCCGCCGGTGGCAATCCCGATCAGGGCATGCCAGGCTTCGTGAATGTGGGTGTTCAGATACTGTAAGGGCACGGTGACCCAACGTAAGAATGGCACGAACCAGCAGATCACCGAAGCCACCGTCGCGAAGAGAAAGGCCGCCTGGTGGGGCCTAAGCGAGCTCTGGTACTTCATCTCCACCTGATTGAACTGGGAATCGCCTACGTTGCCAAGCCTCCCAGGTCTTTGTGACCACCAAGGCCCCAAAGGTTCCGCAGAGCCAGCCAAGAAGCACCTGGCCTGGATAATGGGCCCCGGTGTAGACCCGGCTGATCCCCGTCAGTAGCGCAACGACGATCCAGGGTACGCCCCACTTCCAACCCAGTTGATAGGTCATCACGAAGGCCACTGCGGCCATGTTGGCACTGTGCGCGCTTGCCGTGCCCATGCTGTCTGAATGCCCAACCCGCAACAGGACCTGAATGGAAGGATCCAGAACCTTGGCATGCAGCGTGTGAAGGGGACCGGCGACACCGATGTCATCGACCTTGATATAGGGAAAGTCCTGGAAGGGCCGGGCAACCGGCCACGCCTCTTTGAAGACGTTCGTGATGGTATTGGCGATGCAAACCGAAGCCAAAGCAAGGAATGCCGCCGCGCGAGACTTCCCTCCTCGCCAGATGAGCCAGATTACGAAGGCGCCCAACGCCACTTTGACCCACAATTGGCTCAACGCGACGCTGAAAAACTTCAGGAAAGGACCCATCGCCGGAGGCCAACCGTTGATCCATTCCAAGACTCGGTAATCCAGGTCTCGCACGAATTGAAGGTTACCAGCCGGTGAGGTCCCAATCCTTGGGAACCGATCGTGTACAATAGGCGTTAGAGTGTATACATGAGCCTCAGACACTCAAGTGATTTGAGCAAAGAAGTAAAGAAATGGGCAAAACAGTAGGAATCGACTTAGGAACGACCAACTCGGTCGTCGCGGTGATGGAAGGGGGCGAACCCGTCGTCATCGCCAATAGTGAGGGCGGAAGGACCACTCCGAGCGTTGTAGGATTCAAGCAGAATGGTGAGCGCTTGGTTGGTGTCACCGCCAAGCGACAGGCGGTTGTCAACCCCGACAACACCATTAGCTCCATCAAGCGCTTCATGGGCCACACGACGGCTGAAGTGCAGGATGAGATCGGTCGGGTCAGTTACAAAGTCAAGGCTGGCAAGAACGGCCAAGCGGCCGCCCACGTCCCCGCTCTCGGCAAGGACATGACCCCCGAAGAGGTCAGCGCCGCCATCCTCCAGAAGCTCAAGGCGGATGCCGAAGCTTACTTGGGTGAAGCGGTCGATCAAGCGGTCATCACCGTCCCCGCCTATTTCAACGACAGTCAGCGCAAGGCGACCAAAGATGCCGGTGAGATCGCGGGACTCAAGGTCCTTCGAATTATCAACGAGCCCACCGCGGCATCCCTGGCCTACGGCCTCGACAAGAAGGCCAACGAGACGATTCTCGTCTTCGACTTGGGAGGAGGTACGTTCGACGTGTCCGTGCTCGACGTCGGCGAGGGTGTCTTCGAAGTTAAGTCCACGGCCGGCGACAGCCACCTTGGCGGCGACGATTTCGACAACAAGATCGTCGAATGGCTGATCGCTGAGTTCAAGAAGGACCAAGGGCAGGACCTTAGCAAGGACAAAGCCGCGCTCCAGCGACTTCGCGAGGCATCGGAGAGGGCGAAGATCGAGCTTTCCAGCCAGTTGACCACCCAGATTAACCTTCCCTACATCACGTCGGTGGACAACGTACCCCAGCACTTGGACTACAACATCACCCGCGCCAAGTTCGAGGAGCTCACCAAGGACCTGATGAAGCGCGTGGAAATCCCGTTCAAGACGGCTTTGGAAGACGCGAAGATGAAGGCGGCGGATATCGATGAGATCATCCTCGTGGGTGGTTCCTCTCGAATGCCGCAGGTCCAAGATCTGGTCAAGAAGCTCACCGGCAAAGAGCCTAACCGATCGGTCAACCCAGACGAAGTGGTGGCGATCGGAGCGGCGATTCAGGCCGGCGTTCTTGGCGGCGAAGTCAAGAACATCGTCCTTCTCGACGTCACCCCACTGAGCATGGGCGTCGAAACCCAGGGCGGCATCTTTGACAAGCTGATCGATCGCAACACGACGATCCCCACGAAGAAGAGCCGGATCTATACGACGGCGGCCGACAACCAGCCGGAAGTGGAGATCCACATCCTGCAGGGCGAGCGCCCCATGGCTCGGGATAACAAGTCGCTTGGCCGCTTCCACCTCGCAGGAATCCCACCCGCGCCCGCCCGAGTTCCGCAAATCGAAGTCACGTTCGATATCGATGCCAACGGCATCCTGAACGTCACCGCTCAGGAGAAGGGCACAGGTCAGAAGCAGTCGATCACCATCACTGGTTCCGGCAATCTGAACAAGGATGAGATCGAGCGCATGGTCCACGAGGCGGAGATGAACGCTGAGACCGATCGACAGGCTCAGGAACTAATCGAAGTTAAGAACAAATCGGAGCAGCTCATCTACTCAACCGAAAAGACCCTCCGTGAGGCAGGCGACAAGGTGGGCGAAGGTCAGCGGCAGTCGGCTCAGGAAAAGGTGGAGGAGCTTCGCAAAACCCTGCAAGGGGACGATGCAGGCGCCATCCAAGAAGCTTTCACCGCCCTGGAGACCGAATCCCATGCGATCGCCGAAGTCCTGTACAAGGCCGCCAGCGAAGCCGCTGATGCCAGTGAGCAACCGACGGCGGGCGTTGGCGCCGAAAAGGGCTCCGGCTCAGGCGATGACGTTATCGACGCGGAGTTCAAGGAAGAGAAGTAAGGCCCGTGCCGATCAGGTAGGTCTTTGCCCCCAGGATTCGTCTTGGGGGCTTAGACCTACCGGTTCGGCGCAGGTCACGGGAAGCTGCTGGATCACTTCCTGAGCCAAGTCCC
>JADZBW010000109.1 GCA_020851885.1 Fimbriimonadaceae bacterium
CACGAACATCCGCAGTGGGGCGAAGACGCCGATGTCGGGGTCGATCCATGCGGCGACGCTGCTGGTGATTCTGCTCGTTGCGGCTCCTTTGGCAAATCACATTCCGATCGCGATCTTGGCTTCGATATTGATGATGGTGAGCTACAACATGGGCGAGTGGGCCGAGATTCCCCATGTACTCAGCATCTCGCGGGCGGATGGGTCGGTGTGGCTGGTCACCTTCTTCCTGACGGTCTTTGCCGACCTGACGGTTGCCGTGCAGGCGGGCATGATCCTGGCGGGTCTGCTCTACATCACGAAGGTCACGAAGACCACCACGGTCGCCCAAGTCACCGACGATTACCTCAAGGAGGGGAAAGAGCATCTACTGACGTTCGATGAGCTCCCCGAGGGAATGGCGATCTTTCGCATTCACGGTCCATTCCTGTTTGGATCCACGGACAAGATCGACGAGATTCGGGATCAGGTGGAGCGCTTGCCGAGGGTCGTGGTGCTTCGGCTGAGGAACATGACGGCGATCGACGGGACGGGAATTCAGGCTCTGGAGAACCTCGCCGACGCGCTCCATTCGAGTGGCAGGCACTTGGTGGTTTGCGCAGCGAGAGAGCAGCCGGATCGGCTACTGCGCAAAGCGCACTTCGAACGGAAGATCGGAGACAGCAACTACTGCGCAAACGTGCATGAGGCCATCGAGCGGGCCAAGCATTTGGGGGCACAATAGCCCGACGCCGAAAGTCCTTCTGGCGTCGGGCTGCAGTTTGACGCGTTAGCCGCCCTTGATGACGTCGGTGCCGTTGCGCTTGAGCTTGGTGTCCATATTCCCGATTCGCATCAGGGTGAGATAGCAGAGCTTGGCGGAGTTGGCAATCTTGGTGAAGTTGATCTTATCGACGGTGTCGGTCGGCTGGTGATAGTCGGGGGTGAACCCACAGAACTGGAAGGCGATGGGGATGCCGTTCTTGGCAAAGTTGTAGTGATCGCTACGGGTGTAGACATCCTCGCTGTCGTACTTGAATTTGAACCCGATGTATTGAGTGATGTCTTGGATGATGTCGTCGTATTCTAGGCTGATCCTCTTGGAGCCCACGAGGCGCATGGTGTCCGAATTTTCTTCGAGCTTGTCGATTCGCTTTTGATCGCCATTTTGGGCGCCGAAGGAGTCTCGTCCAACCATGTCCATCTGCATGAGGCATTGGGTCTTTTCGAGGGGGATGATGGGGTTGGCGGCGTAGTAGGCAGAGCCGACGAGGCCCATCTCTTCGCCGCAGAACGTCATGAATAGGACGCTGCGCTTCGGTCGGATGTGGTTTTTGGCGAAGGCCTTGGCGACGCAGATAACGGCGGTCGATCCCGAGCCATCGTCGTCCGCTCCGTACCAGGTGGTCGTACCGTCGGTGCCAAGGTGGTCGAGGTGGCCCCCAACGGCGACGACTTCTTCCTTGAGGGTGGGGTCGGAGCCTTCGAGGAGCCCGACCACGTTCATCGCCGGCGCCTCTTCCTTTTGGGTTTTGGCGACGACCTTGAGGTCGCTCATGCCTTGGGTGGTCTCAGCGGTGTCGACGGCGATCTCCTTCTTGACGAAGTCCTCATCGACGCCTTGCGCCTTCAGGATCTTCAGAGCCGCTTCTCGGGTGATACTGCCGGAGGAACTGCGCGCGGAGGGCTTGAAATCTTCGATCTTCCCTCGGCGGATGGACCAGCTTGGCTCGCCGAGTTTATCGGTCACGGTGAGGGTCATCGCCGCTTCGGCGCGAAACAGGTCCGAGCGTAACCGCCGACCGATCTGGGGGCCATCGCCAAACACGATTACGATCTTGCCCTTGATAGCGTCGGGGCTGGCCAATGTGCCGTTGCCCTTCGACCGGATGAAGGCAACCGGCGCGGTGAGATCGACGTCCTCGCCGCCATTGGTAAAGGTGAAGTTCCTGTTGGCGATCATGCGTCCTTCGCCATTGGCGGCGGAGATGGCAGAGAGATTGGGATCGATTCGGAATCGAAAGAAAGGAACCTTCTGGAAATAGGTTCCATTGTCGCCGATCGGCTTCAGGCCGAATTCCTTGAATCGGGCGGCGACGAATTCGGCGGCTTTGCCGAATCCGGGCTGGCCAGTTCCGCGACCTTGGCATTCGGGGCCGGCGAGGTATCCCAGCCAGGACTTGGCATCGGCTTCGGTAATCGCGTCAAAGCCGAGTTTGAATTCATCGGGGACCGGTTTGGCGCCGGAGTACTGAGCCTGGGCGGCGAGCGGCAAAAGGAAGAGTGCGGGCAGCATCAGGCTGCGACGCAATTGGAGCGAGCGCATGGTAGTGGTACGTTCGATCATGGCGATCGAGTTTCCTTCTCGACCAGAGACAAATCAATAGCGCCTTGCCCGGGGCGGCAAGGCGCTATTCACAGGGCGAAGAGTTAGAGCCCGCGGTCAGCGACGAATTTGCACATGTCGGCGATTCGGCAGCTATAGCCCCACTCGTTGTCGTACCAGGCGACGATCTTGACGAGGTTGCCCAGGCCAACGGTATCGACCGCGGAGAAGATCGAGCTGTGCGGGTTGCCGCGAAGGTCGGTGCTGACGAGCGGCTCCTCCGAGTAGGCGAGGATTCCCTTCATCGGGCCTTCCGAATACTCCTTCATCGCCGCGTTGATCTCCTCGACGCTTGCTTCTCGGGTGAGGAGGGCGGTGAAGTCGACGACCGAAACGGTCGGAGTCGGCACACGGAACGCCATGCCGGTGAATTTGCCTTTCAATTCCGGGATGACCAGACCGACCGCCTTAGCCGCGCCGGTGCTGCTGGGCACGATATTCTGCGATGCGGCGCGGGCGTCGCGAAGGTCCTTTGCCGCAGTGTCTTGAGTCTTCTGCGAATTCGTGAAGGCGTGAACGGTGGTCAGCAGGCCTTTCTCGATTCCGAAGCGCTCATGGGCGACCTTGGCGACGGGGGCGAGGCCATTGGTCGTGCAGGAAGCATTGGAGATCACATGGTGCTTGGCGGGATCGTACATCCCATCGTTGACGCCGAGCACGATCGTGACGTCCTCGTTCTTCGCCGGGGCGGAGATGATGACCTTCTTGACGCCGTGGTTTTTGTGGGCGACGGCCTTGGTGGCGTCGGTGAAGAAGCCCGTGCATTCGAGCACCACGTCGACGCCTTCCGTGTCCCAGGGGATCAATCCCGGGTCCTTTTCCGCGAAGACTTTGATGGCTTTTCCGTCGACGTGGATCTCGTCCGAGTCATAGCCGACCGTGCCCCGGAAGTCTCCGTAGGTCGAGTCATGCTTGAAGAGATGCGAGTTCGTCTGCGTGTCGGTGAGATCATTGATCGCCACCACCTCGAGGTCCGTTGGGTAGCCGGCAAGGAGGGTGCGGAGAGAGAGGCGTCCGATGCGTCCGAAGCCGTTGATTCCAATTCGTGTTGCCATGGTTTTCCGTCCTTAGGGGCCACGTCGCCCGCCGATTCTAGGATACCTGCGGAAGCGAGGAGATCAGCGGGGGTCTCGGAGGATCCGGAGGCTTAGGAACCAGCCGAGAGTAATGCAGGCAAAGCAGCCGACAAACGGGGAGTAGCGCCCAAAGTCGGGTCCCAAATGGAGACTCACGCCAACCGGCTGAAGCTTGTCATAGAGCATGGAGCCGATCGGGGCGCCAATGATCGCGCCGAGGCCCTGAGCGGTCATCACCGCGCCCAGGTTTGCACCTCGCTTCTTGGGATCGATGTCGCTGACGCTGGCCATCCAAGCCGGGATCGAGAGGAGGAAGCCGACTCCGACCGGCAAACCGCCGATCGCGAGGAGCCAAGGGCTCCTCAATGGTGGGATGATCGCGCCGACCGCAATCAACCCCAAGCCGATCGAGCACAGACCCATGCCGATATGCACGGCTTTCGCGCGGCCAAGGCGCTCGCCCACCCGGGACATCGGCACGCTGGCAATTCCCATCGCGATCGCGCCGGGGAAGATGAGGAAGCCGATCTGGGTCTCGCTCATCCCGAATTGCTGGATCGGAAAGAGCTTGAAGATTGCCATCGGAAACCCAATTCCCGCGAAGGTGACGATGGCAAGCAGGAGGTAGGTGGGAATCTGGCGGCAGGACTCGATGAAGCCCCTCAAGTTGAAGCCCTCTTCAGTGGTTCCCGCAGAATGGGTGTGAACGGTGACGGGGATGAGCTTCCACGCCCCGAAGGTCACGGCGGCGAAGAGCACGGCCGCCAGCAGCAGGCCCGCCCATTTCACGCCTGCAAGGTCGTTGGCGATGCCCCCGATCGGTAGCGCGAGGGCGATCCCCAACATGTAGCAAAGATTGAGGAGAGACATCGCCTGCTGTCGCTCCTTGTCGGACACCGAATCGCCCATCGAGGAGAAGGCGGCGGGCCATAGCATGGCCGCGCCCAGCCCGTCGATTGCGCGCAGGAGGATGAAACAGAGCACCTCGAAGAATCCGCCGCCATGGGGCACGAAGAGGCTGAGAATCGAGGTGCCGATGCTCAGTCCCGGTCCGAGGACCATCAGCCGCTTGGGGCCGACCCGATCCGCCAGGTGCCCCATCGGGCCTTTGAAGATCGCTTCGCTCAGCAGGAACGCCACCAGGACGAGGCCGATGATCGACTCGCCAAATCCGCGGCCACTTGGCAATCCCATCGGGCCGGGAGTGGCTTTGCCCGCCAGGTAGACGGGCATCGTGGATAGGTTCATCACGCCGTAAGCGACTTCGGCAAGCAGCGCGATGATGAGGAGTCGGTAAACCGCCGGCTTGCGGATAGGGGATTGGGCCACAGGTTGATTCTCGGCGGGCGAGGGGGGAGTGACCATCGTTGGAAGCGTCCTTCACCTGGCTCGGGGGCCAAGCGCAATCAGTTTACATAAGGTGTACCGAATGCGGGAGGCCCGGGATGCGGTCCCGTGTCCTGGTTTTATGGGACTTACGGGTGAATCAGCCTGATGGACGGCTGGTATCTTCCCGCCAACCATCGCAACCAGTCGACCGTTCCTGGCGGTCTGACGCATCGAGCTACCTCCCAGGGAAATCCTTCGGCATCCATGCGGGCAGGCCCTTGATGGAGTCTCTGGCGGCTTCCGAGGTCGGCACCGCCCATGCCTGGAAATAGGGCGCAAGGTTCCGGCCGATGACTCGGGAGTATCGGGTCATGAACTGGTCGCGCTTCTCGAGATCGCTCTTCGGCATGGGGCCGGCATCCGGACCCATATAGCTTCGGAAATACTTCTTCATGGAATCCCAACCAAAGTCGCGAATCAGCAGGCCGTACATGTAAAGCGCAAGGAAAGGTTCGCTCTGCCACTCATTGAAGTCACCGCCTTTGGCGAGATAGGCATCGACTTTGGGTTTCTGGGCACCAATCCGGTCCCAGATCGACTTCCCCGCGATCTTCTCCATCATGTAGAGGGTGAAAATATTGTTGGTGACCTCGCCCGTGCCGCCAAAGGTCCAGGAATCCTTTTGGCGGTTGTGCCCTAGCTCGTGCCAGTGTCCCCACGTGCCGGACGTAGTCAGTTCTTGGACGCTGAGGGATAGAGGGACGGATTTATCCATCCAAGTCATGATTGGGTAACCCGAGTGCATGTAACCGGCGCTGATCTGGCGATCGCAGACGATTCGTTCGGGGCGGTCGAAGACGGGAGAGCCATCCAACTCGCAATAGAGGTCGATCGTTTTGTCCCATAGCTGCATCAGGGCATCGGGATCGTCCACCTGGCGGGCGGCCTCGATCGGCACACTGAAAATGATCTTTCCGGAGCCAATCTCCGCCCAGGGGGCTTGGAGCTTCAGTTGGCTTTGCCACTCGGCGCGACTGGTCTTGCCAAGAACAAAACGCGCCGATCGGACGACGTTCGTGAACGCGAACTTCTGGTCGGGTCCTGGCTGGGGACGATCGACGACGATGTAAATGAGGCCGCCAAACGGGCTGGTGATCTTGGCGCTGCCTTGTTCGAGGGCTTTTCGCACGGTGATTTCGGGGTGGCGCTGCCACTTGTCGAGCTGCCAGAGCCCGTCGGTATGACATCCAATCTGGATGCTCAGACCGCTGGAATTCGTGGGCCCTTCAACGTGAATTTCTTCACCGGCCGCCGCGTAGAGGCCGGTGCTCACCCACTGTCGTTTGTCGAGGGGGAGACGGAGGTCCGCGTCCACGCGGGCGGCGTCGGCAGGGACGGCGCCGGGGAAGTCATCGGCGCTGGGCTCCTTGCGCGCGGAGGATTTGCCCGCCTGGCGATCCAGCCATCGGACGGCGAGGGCGAGTCGGGCAAGGGCATCCTTGGACTCCAGCGGTGTCGCCGCGCTTGGGATCTTGGCAGGGGCACCGGAGATGGCAGATCGCACCTGTTTGTTGAAGGCTTCCCGCTCGGTGGTGGATCGAAGGGCAGCCATGATTGCGCTGGCAGCCTGGTGGCTGTCAGCGTCGAGCGCCTGCAAAGCGAGCAGAGCATTGGTGCGGTTTGACTCTTCCAGCGACTTGGCGGGCCAGACCCGATCGGCGGTGCCATCGCTGAAACTGAGGCCCGCCTGATGGAGGAGATGTTGCATCGGCATTTCCGTCGCGAGGTCCTTGCCGGGATTGAGCTGCATCCAACCCCAGGGCGTGTGGGCGGTGATCAGACCACCGCCGTTTTTGACATAGGTTTCGATGGCGGAACTCTCCCAGTTGGCGGGGATGATGGCGACATCGACTCGTCTTAAGTCATCCGGAAGGTTGGACCTGCTGATGGTGAGGGCTTCGAATCCAAGGTTGGCAACCCATTCCCGGTCCTCCGGTTGCACATAGCCGACCCGAACTTGGCCAGCTCGTCTGCTGCACCACCGAATCACGTTGGCCAGGAGCTTGCCAGTGTCTCCTTCGTTGGCGGAAGCCTGGCTCAGGTAGCCGCCATGCCCAAAGGCGGCCACCCTGCCCTTGCCCAACCGGCCCGCGGTTGCGACGGGGATGAGGACCTTGCCGTCGTTGGCGATGAGGAAGGGAACGGCATCCGAGGCGATCGCGCTGACCACACCGGGGAGGCCGGGCTTGGCAACCTTTGCCACGCCCGCCGTGAGGGCTTCCAAGTCTTGTCGAGGAGAAGAAAGCCCCACCAGGAGGGCGCCGGCGAAACACAATGACTGCAGCATCTGTGAACCCTTTGTACGATCAAGCTCTAAATCTCTCGGAAAACCTGCCTGGGACGGCGGCGAACATCTCGCGCGTGGCCAAGGCAACGTCTCAGGGGGCGGCGCAATGGGCCTTCACCCAGTGGTCCCTACGCAAGAGAGCCCGGGCCAAGTTCGCATTGGCCGACCAGATGCTGTTCGACCGCGATGGGCTGGAGATGTCCACCCATGAGGGGTTGGCGGAATACCATGCAGCGTTGTTCCCGACGGGAGCGAGGGTGTTGGACCTCACCGCCGGGATCGGAGCGGATCTCATTGCGTTGGGCCGCCACGGGGACGCGGCAGGTTGCGAGATCGACTCAGAACGGGCTGGCATGGCCATCCACAACCTGAAGGTCCACGGAGTGGAGGCCGAGGTCAGGGTGGGGGACTATCGGGCGGCGATGGACCTAGAGCCTGAATCGACCTGCTTCTACGTCGATCCATCGCGAAGGGAATCGGGGCGGCGGACCATCGACCCGGCCGAGTTCTCGCCGAATCCGTTGGAACTGAAGAGTCGATTCGACACATGCTCTATTGGGGCGCTGAAGCTGAGTCCCATGTTGCCGGACGGATTCTTGGAGTCGTTGGGCGGGCGGTTGGAATTTTTATCCTACGGAGGCGAGTGCCGAGAGGCGTTGGTCGTCTTGGGCACCGAATCGGAGCCGGGGCGATTTGCCGTCCTTGTGGAGAGAAAAGTCAAGATCGAAGCTGAGGACCACTACATATCCACGGCTGAAACTCCCCTCGCCTATCTCTATGAGGCCGATCCGGCCGCCGTGCGGGCTCATTGCTTGGCCACCCTGGCCCACGAATTCCGATTGGAGCACTTGGCGGATTCAAATGGTTATCTTGTGGGCGGGCATTCGGTCGACTCGCCTTGGATGGTCCGTTACCGGGTCGTGAATTCGGGCCGGGGCGACTTGAAGCAAATCCGTCGGAGCCTGGAACAGTTGGGTGCAAGCACCCCCATCTTAAAACAGAAAGGTGCTGGCCTTGAACTACAGAAGCTGCACAAATCTCTGAAATCGACGGGCGATCAGGAGATGCACGTCGCCTTCTATCGAGCAGGAGCGGGCCTGCGTCACGCGATTCTCATGCGCGAGACCTAGTTTTCGACGAGATACTCGGCGACCAGCGATGCGGTGTCGACAAGAGCGTCGTTATGGGTGCGCTCATATCCATGGCTGGTGTCGACCCCCGGGCCGATGAGGGCGACTTCGGCGGCGCCACCGGATCGCCAGTATGCGGAGCCGTCGGACCCGTAGTACGGGTAGACGTCGGTGATGAGATCGATTCCCCGGTGGTCGGCAATGTCTCGGAGTTTGTTGGAGAGTCGTTTGCTATAGGGTCCGCTGGAGTCCTTGACGCAAAGGGAGCAGTGGAATTCGTCTCCTCGGAGCCCTTTTCCGATGCAAGCCATGTCCATCACAACGAGCTCGTGGAGGTCGGACGGAAGGCTGTCCATCCCGCCGTGTCCCACTTCCTCGAAGTTGCTGATGAGGAGGGTGGTGCGTTGGGCGGGAGTGATGTTGTGCTCGCGAAGGGCCTTGATGGCGGCAAGGGCGCAAGCGACGCAGGCTTTGTCATCGATGAATCGCGAGCGGATGAAGCCTGCTTGGCTGACTTCGACTCTCGGGTCGAAATAAACGAAGTCGCCGACTTCGATTCCCAAGAGGCGCGACTCCTCCGATGAATTTGTGCGCTCGTCCAGTCGGACTTCGAGATTGTTGGCATCGCGAGCGGCGGTATTGGCGTCGCGGTTTACGTGGGCGGCGCCATCGACCATGACCATAGAGCCTCGAATCTGGCGACCGCTTCGGGTGGCAATCCAGACCCCCTCCGATTCGACGGTCGGCCACATCAGGCCGTTGAGGGCGGTGAGGCGCAAGCGTCCGGAGGACTTGATTTCGGCGACCATCGCGCCAAGGGTGTCCACATGGGCGGTGAGAGCACGAGGTCGGTCACTTTGAAGGCCGGGCATGGTGGCCAGAAGCGCTCCCTTGATTGTGCGCTCGGTGGCGACGCCCATGGATTCCAATTCGCCTTGGACAAACGACACCGCGTATTCGGTGTCGCCAGTCGGGCTGGGGGTGTTCAGCAAGTCCACCAGGGTCTTGGTCAGGTATTCGGTCGATATTTCGAATCGGGCCACGCGTTGCTCCTCCGGGCTCTTTTACCCGAGGAATGGCATCGCAAGGTTGGGGACTTGCGATTTGAAATGGCGCTGGGCTTGGTTTAAGGCGAAAGGGCCCGTATTGGCCCTTTTTTGCTAACCGATCTTCTCGAATCCGCCGGGATAGAACGTGATGTAGGTCAACTCACCCTTGGGAGTGAAGTTCTCGAGTCGTTTGAACACGCCCGCGGTGCCGACTTGCCATCCCCAATCGCCAGGATTGGCTTCGGGAAGTCTAAAGACGGTAGGCCCGCCGTAACGGTAAGAGATGCTGGTGAGTCCAATGGACTGCGTTCCCTCGAAGAGATAGGCGGCGACCTTCTGCTTTTGCTCATAGCCGCATCGGCCAAACGGGATGGACACCGTGACCTTTAGGCTACAGGTTTGGCCAGGGCCAAGGACGACTTGCTCGAACACGTCGCTCCTATACGCATAGGACTTCTTGTCGATATCCAATTTGTCGCCTTTGGGGAGGCCGGTTCCCGACTTGAGGTTGATCGGCAGGTTGTTCCAGAGAGCCTTGACGACGAAGTTGGGATTGCCGGAGTTGGCGTCCCCGATGCGGCGGCGAGGGATGGTCACCAGGGTCTTGATGAGTTCTGCCGTTTCATTCTTGACCACGGTCGTGCTGGTGATGGTCGCCACTTTCTCCGTGGACATATCGATTTGCACGCCGTGAGTCTTCCAGGCGACATTCGGAATGGATGGCAGGCCCGTATAGTCGAAGCTTGGATTCTCGGGAATCGCGGGGGCGAGGAGCAAGGCGGCAAGGGTTGCGGTGAGCATCATCTTTAGGATGGACGTCCGGGAGGGCTCGAGGTGACGGTCGGGCAAAAAAATGGGCCTCCCGACCGAGCGCTGTCTGCCGTGTCGTAACAGACTCGCTCTCCCCTTTTGACTTGGTTCGGAGAGGCCCCAGATCTTCGTTTTTGCGTGCCGCTTCATGAGCGACATCTATAAGGTACGCGATACTGCGCCCATCTGCGCATTTGAACCTGTCAGCCTTTTGGCTGACACTTGTAGCCTCGGCATCCGAGGGCCCGTGTAGTCCAATTTCGTGTACCTTCCTTCCCAGCAATATTGCGAGTTTAACAAACCTGGTGGTTGGAGTCTTCGTCATAACCCGCGGGGTGGCTGGGCTCGATCGCTCTCCCCTTGTCGTGTCGGCTGCCCTTCTTTTCTTTGGCAAACATACGGGTTCAACCTCTGATTGTTAGGCAACGGCGCGATCGTAGGTTAAACCAAGCGTCGAATGACTGTATGATCGAATGTCATGCGCTTTGCCACCAAGCCAATTCGCGTCGGTCAGGAACTGGACCAAGATCACCGCGCCGTCATTCAGCCGCTTTACCAATCGGCCACCTTCGGCTGGACGGGGCTAGACAATATTCCCAAAATCGACTACACCCGATGCCAGAACCCCAATCGTCAAACTCTGGAGCAGGTCATCGCGTCGCTGGAAAACGGCGACCACTGCACGGTCTTCGCAAGCGGCATGGCGGCGATCATGGGGGCATTCAGCTTGCTGCAGTCGGGTGACCACCTGCTGGTGGCCAGCGACATCTATGGTGGAACCTTCCGGGTGGCGGAGAAACTGCTCCCGAAGTGGGGAATCCAGGTCACGATGCTTTGCACAAAGGACTTGGACGGCATCGAGGGCCATATTCGCCCGAATTCGAAGATGATCATCTTCGAGGGGCCGACGAATCCCAATCTTCGGATCATGGACATTCGGGCGATCGCGGACATTGCAAAGCGAAACGGCCTGTTGAGCGTCTTCGACAATACTTTTGCATCACCCTATCTACAGAACCCGCTCGATCTTGGGATCGATATCGTCGTGCATTCAACGACCAAGTACATCAGCGGCCATAGCGACGTCATCGGCGGGGCGTTGGTGACGAACAGCCAAGAGATCCACGACCAAATGTTCGAGTACAGCAAGACGGTCGGTGCGGTGCCCAGCCCGTTCGACTGCTGGCTTACGGTTCGGGGCCTGAAGACGCTTGCGGTGCGGATGAAGCAGCATTGCGAGAACGCCCTTGCCGTCGCGCGGTACTTGGAGAACCATCCGAAGGTGGCCAAGGTTCACTATCCTGGCCTGGAATCGCACCCTGACCACGCCCTTGCCGCAAGCCAGATGAAGGGATTCGGTGGGATGGTTTCCTTCGAGGTCGATGGGACTGGCGAGGATGCCTGTATTTTTGCGGAGGGTTGTCAGATCTTCTTGCTTGCGGAATCGCTAGGCGGCGTTGAATCACTGATCGGCTATCCGCCTTTGATGTCCCACGCGACGATGACGGAGGAGCAGCGATTGGCCAAGGGGATTCCGCCGACCTTGATTCGGTTGAGCGTGGGTATCGAGGATGTGGACGATTTGATCGAGGATATCGAGCAGGCGTTGGCGAAGATCCCGACTCGCCAGACCGTCACGGTTTAGGAGGGGGGGATTGACATCCGCGCAGGCTGACCGGTCATCGTTCCGGCGGTCTCGTCGACTGCTCGATTCGATGTCGGGGAGCCTGAAATCTCGGCTCAGATAGAAAAGTGCCAAAATAGCTCCCATGGCAGGCCATTCCAAGTGGAAGAACATCCGGATTCGCAAAGGGAAGCAAGACGCTATCCGGGGCAAGCTTTTCACCAAGATCAGTCGCGAGATCATTGTTGCGGCACGTTCCGGTGGCGGAGATGCGAGCATGAACCCTCGCCTTCGTGTGGCCGTTGAGAAGGCGCGTGAAGCTTCTATGCCGGTCGATAACATCAAACGGGCCATCGATCGCGGCACGGGGGCCATCGAGGGTGCGGCCTATGAAGAGATCGTGTACGAGGGGTACGGACCTGGTGGCTCGGCGATCATCCTCGAGTGCTACACCGAAAACCGCAATCGCACCGTAGCCGAGGTTCGCCATGCTTTTGGCAAAAATGGCGGAAATCTCGCGGAGAATGGATCGGTTGCCTGGCAATTCAAGCATATCGGTGAGATCACGATTCCTCTGGGCAAGATCGATGAAGACGAACTTACGATGGCTGCCCTG
>JADZBW010000110.1 GCA_020851885.1 Fimbriimonadaceae bacterium
CAGGGGCTTCCTCGATCAAAGCGTAATTCAACAGGAATTCGATCGCAGAGTGGGGCGGGAACTTGGGGGCAGGGCCGAATCCGCCACTCTCCTCATCGAAGTCCAAACTGTGGGCGTGGACGCATGCATCCAGAAGGTCTGCTCCAAGCACGACATCTGCCGCATCCAGGCTCTGAGTGAGACTCTGACGTAGCGCATGGGCATAGTCGTCCGCAAACCCTTGAACCTTTGGCCGGTCAGCCGTCCACACTTGCTGAATCTGATCCAACACCGTCTTGAAGCCCGGGTGATCTCCTCGATTCTCGGGAGGAAAGTAGGTTCCTGCGAAGAAAGGATCGCCGTCAGGCGTCAAGAAAGCGCTGATGGGCCACCCGCCGCGTCCCGAGCCGATCTGCACCGCCGTCATGTACGCCTCATCGACATCGGGCCTCTCCTCCCGATCGACCTTGACGCTGACAAAGGAGTCGTTGAGAATGGCGGCAATCTCCTCGGACTGAAAGGACTCATGCTCCATGACGTGACACCAATGGCAGCTTGAGTAGCCAATGCTCAAGAAGATCGGCTTGTCCTCGCTCTTCGCCCGGGCAAACGCCTCCTCACCCCACGGATACCAATCCACCGGGTTGTTCTGATGCTGACTGAGATAGGGCGAAGATTCCTTTGCCAAACGATTGGCCATAAGTCAGTATGGAATCTCTGGAAGCCTTACTCGCCCCAAATCAAAACGGCTCCTATCCAGCCGCATGGAGAATCTTCAACGATTCTTCGCAAATCCTCACGTTTGCTTCTAATCCAAATAAGGACTCTTTGATCGCCAACGACTGCTCCCGATATATTCGGTCCGCGTGTTGAGCGGCAACCTCATAGGCTGACTGAGCGGCGCGAATTCGGTCATGAAGCACCTTATCCAGTGCGACTCGCTGAAATCCGAAAGTCAGCTGAGCCATCACCGAGGCGGCGATGGGGATCCCAGACGCGGTGAGACCGAACCAACCGAAGAGCGTCCCAAAGCCGGCTTGCACCCCCTGGGTTGCAAGAAAGGCCGCAAGTGCCAAGTACAGCAGAAAAGCGCCGCAACCTGACCCCATTCCCAAAGCGCATCCGTTTTGTGATTTCTCGGATCCTTCCAGCGCCTCTCGCAACGACTCCCGAGATTCCTGCACCGCCGCCTGATGCCCAGCCGTCGCCTGCTCGATCGTTGCGTCGCGTTCTCCCCATGCATGAACAAGCTCCTCGCGAGCCGCCTCAAGAAGGGACCGTGCCTCCGCGTGCCTTTGCGAGACTAATTGACTCGCCAACCGACCCACTTCATGTCGCGAGCGACGGGCCGACCGATAGAGGTTTGTCGCGGTGAAGAGGTCGGCATCCAAAATCCGAGGAGCGATCGTTCGGCGCTCGTGCTCGAATAGTTCAAGAAAATCGAAGGAAAGGTGGCCCGCCTTCTCCGCCGATCGAATTCGATGGAGGTCACTGGACCAGAGTCCCAATTCCCGGCTGGCGTTCCTTCTTGCCGAGCATTGTAAGTCAACCAGAGACGCGATCACATCCCCGACGACTTCGTCGAACACAGGATTTGCCAGTAAGTGGATGACGAAAAGGTTCGACGATTGAATACCTCGCTCGACCAATTCCCGGGCCGTTTCCCACTTTCGCAATTGGACCGCCAGAATCGCGGCATCCAGAATCGTTTTTGGGTCTTTCTCTGATTCTGCAGCTGCCAACATCGGCAGCCAGCCAGTCACCGGGTCATCCTGGAGAAGGCTCAAATTCCCAAGCATCCAACCAAGGAAGTGGGTGACCGGCCCGGGTTCGAACTCGACGCGAATCCAGGCTCGACGCAAGAGCCGGTGACAATCCTCTTGAGAACGCGTCAGCTTCCAGTGAGCCACCGCCTCCAGGAAGACGGCGACCGCTAACTCGCCGCCATTGATTTCGTCTGCAATCGACTTCGCTCTGGTTCTTGCGGCGCGAAGGGACTCGATGCGGGGATGTCCAAGCTCCGAAAGACCACGATCGAGGTCCGCCAGAACCACTCTAAGTTCTTTTCGAACTTCTAGGTCCAACTCATCGATCTGATCGTTCAATGCGTGAAAGAACCGGTCTTGCCGACTCATGGCCTGAAAGACCTGCTCGTCGATCTCTTCCTGAAGGCCAACGTACATCTCGGACAAATCAGGTGTGCTGCAATGTCCTTTGGCCAAGCCTTCATTCAACGCAGGGTGCATGGACGCGAGTCGGCTGTAAAGTCGCTCCAAATCTCCATTGGAGTCGATGCTCGCCAGTTCCCCCGTTTCCGCAGCCCGATCGATCATTGATCGCAGGTTCTTTGCCGCCTTGGGGACCAAGGTCTGTAGTTCGACCAGCAGAACTTTGCTGAGAGAAGATGGATCGACCTGCAAGAAAACCGCCGTCAGAGCCGTCTCCCAGGAAGCGATCGGTTGATCCCCCGCTAAATCGTCCCTCAACAGGTCTTCCAGTTGCAATGTCGCCATGGTGAGACTCCGCGCCGGCCGCACCGTCGCACGATATGCCCTACCCGTAGATTTGGCTGGCTGGGATTCATCCACATCGTAGGGTTGCCAGGTTCACTCCAAAATCTGGTAGTTCTGCCAATTCAGCTCCAAGTCGCCAAAAATGCCGGCATCGCCCATCGGAGATTCCTCCATGCCGATGGAATAACATAGGTTCAGGAGATAACCATGGATAAGAAACGTGCGGCAATCGTCGCCTCGGCGGGAGTTGGATTGTTGGTCAGCGCCTTGTTTCTGCATCGGATGAGGCGAAATCGAAGCGCCAGCCCATCCGATTCATCTGAATCAGACGTGAGGGCGGTCGTGATCGCCCCCGAAATTCCGAAACGTATTCGTTCAGCAAATCACGCCGCAGACTCCGTCTAAGGCCCAATCTCGCCACTCGCCAAAGTAAACTTCCGGCACCAATCATGCTCGCTTCCCGGAGGTTTTCTTTTGTCAACCAGTCACATTAACGTCGGCATCATTGGCTACGGCGGAGCCTTCAATATGGGTCGCCAACATGGCCAAGCCTGCGAAGAAACGGGCATGAGAGTGGTGGCTGTCTGCGATCTCGACTCATCGCGGGAATCCGCCGCCAACGAGGATTTTCCAACGGCCTCCTTTCATACCGACTACCACGACCTCCTCAAGGTCGAGGGATTGGATCTGGTGATCAACATCCTTCCCCACAACCTGCATGCAAGCGTCTGCATCGACGCTCTCAAGTTAGGAAAGCACGTGGTGGTCGAAAAGCCGATGTGTATGACCGTCGCCGAAGCGGACGCGATGATCGATGCCGCCAATGCCACCAAGGTGATGCTCAGCGTCTTCCACAATCGTCGATGGGACGGCGACTACAACACGATCAAGGGACTCATCGGTGAGGGGATGATTGGTGACGTCTTCCATATCGAAGCATGCATGGGCGGTTTCCATCATCCCGGCACTTGGTGGCGTTCGTACAAGGAGATCAGCGGCGGGGCGATGTTCGATTGGGGCGCCCATATCATCGATTGGATCCTCCAATTGGTGCCGTTTCAAGTGAAATCGGTCGATGGCTATTATCACAAGCTCAAATGGCATGAGGTCACTAACGAGGATCACACCGAACTCGTCATGAGATTCGAGAACGGGACGACCGCCCAAGTCGAAGTCTCGTACATCGCTGCCGCAACAAAGCCCCGTTGGCGCATCCTTGGAACCAAGGGAGCGATCGTGATGCAAGGTTGGGACCGCATCGAGGTCTTGGTCGACCATGAAGGGCATCTCGCCCGATTCGACGCGCACATCAAGAAATCAGACTGGAACGCCTACTATCGGAATATCTGGGAGCACCTCACCCAGGGAACCGAGTTGGTCGTCAAGCCTGAGGAATCCCGACGAAACATCTCGGTCATCGAAGCGGCTGAGGAGTCCTCAAAAGCCGGCCACAGCATCGTGCCGAAGCACCGCTGATTTTGTCCACATTGATAACGATATCGCTGACTTCAATGGGACGCTCGGGCTACATTTAAGAAGCAGTGAATCCTGAGCGAACGACCTCAGCCGAAGAGAGCCTGAATCTCCTGAAAGCAGTTTCAGGCACTGTACTCGGGTCAAGTTCGGCTCGAGATTCGCTGTCCATCCACGCCAAGAACATTTGCCAAGTGCTAAGAGTGGATATGTGCGTCTTCCGCAAACTGGAAGGGGACAAACTCCGACTGTTGGCTTGCCACGGCGTCGATGTCGACGAACTGAGTGAATTCGTCGATGCCGATCTCGGAATCGGCCATCGGCTGATTCAGGACAAAAGGCCATTCGGCATTGAAGATGTGGAGACGCATCCGGATTCCGCTCCTCATCTCAAAGGTGCGCGTCCAAATAGCTTCGTTTCCTACGCCGGCACTCCGATGATGCTGCAAGGCGAAGTCCTTGGAATCTTAGGAGTCTTCGTTAAGAATAGCCGACGACAATTTCCCGACGATGACCTTGAACTTCTCTTCGCCTTGGGCTCCCACCTTGCGGTCGCCATTCGAAACCACGAACTGTTCACGGAGCTCAACTCGATCAACCAAGATCTGGACAGAAGAGTCCAGGAGCGTACTCACGAACTGCAGTCGGCCAATCACGAATTGGAAGCATTTACCTACACGGTCGCCCACGACCTCCGCACCCCACTCCGGTCCATCGTCTCGAACTCCCAGATTCTGCTGGAAGATTACGGTGACATCCTCCCACTGGAAGCCAAGCCCCTTCTCAACCGACAAGCCGAGTCGGCGAAGCGCCTTGCGGCCATGATGGACGGACTCCTGGGCTTAACGCGAATCCGGCGGCATGAAGTCCAGCCAATTCAGCTCAATGCGTCCCGGCTTGCCGAAGAGGTTGCTTTGGAGTTCATTCGGGCAAACAATGCCAATCCCCCCGATTTCTTCATCGAGCCGGACATCATCATCGGGGCGGATTCGCGCCTCCTTCGCATCCTCTTTCAAAACCTCTTCGAAAACGCCATCAAATTCTCGAAGCCCGATGAAATGCCGAGAATTCGATTTCGTCGCGACGCGACCGATCCGTCCGTCTCGTTCGTCATCGAAGATCAAGGAATTGGATTCGAAATGGAGTACGCCGACAAGGTCTTCATGCCGTTTGAGAGGCTCGTCCGAGACCACGAATACCCAGGCACGGGAATCGGATTGGCCAGTGTGAAGCGAATCGTCGAAAAGCATGGCGGCAGCATCGCGGTCCAAAGTCATCCCGGCGATGGGACGTCTTTCATCGTGCGCCTTTAGTCCAATCGACGCCGATTGGCCGGCGCCAGCCCTCAACGGTCCCGTACTCCGCTCCGACGCTCAAACCCGGGAACCTGGCAAGCCCACTCCCTAACTCGGAACTATAATAGGGTGGCTCCAATTAACGTGGATGTGGGCGGGAGCGAGGGACAAAAATGGGCGTAGATTTAGGATCGAAAACGGAACTCATCGAACTACTCGACAAAGCAGTCGAGAACATGGAAATGAAGGGCTGCTGCATGGCGGTAAAGGACGCCTTGGAGCACATCGTGGCCTCCGGGAAGGAATTCGTCGAAGAGCGCGACATGCGTCCTGCACCCGACAAATACGCCCGGCACCTCCTGCACCTCGATCCCGCTGGCCGCTACTCGGTTATGGCGATGGTCTGGGCAAAGGGACAAGGCACCGCCATCCATGATCACGCGGGCATGTGGTGCGTGGAGTGCGTCTATCGCGGCAAGATCTTCGTCACCTCCTATTCGGTGGTCAAAGAAGACGGCAACCGATATTGGTTCACCAAAGAGAACGAAATCGTGGCCGGGATCGGCGAGGCGGGCGCTCTCATCCCTCCGTTCGATCACCACACCATCGAGAACCGATTCGATGAGAAAGCAGTCACCATCCACGTCTATGGTGGCGAGATGACATGGGCGGACGTGTTCATCCCCGATGGGGATTCCTATTTGAAGGAGCGCCGAACTCTCAGCTACACGGCGTGAGCCACGTACTCCTCGGCGGGAGCGGTTTCATCCCTGCTCTCGCCGATGCATTCTGCAACCCCTCCAACGGCTAAACTCTCGATATGTCGGCCGACCAGAACCACTCCTTCGAGACCCAAGTCATCCACGCCGGAATCGAGCCCGATGAAGCCACTGGCGCGGTCATGACTCCCATCTACCAGACCAGCACCTACGCCCAATCCAGCCCGGGAGCGCACAAAGGTTACGAATACAGCCGAACCGACAACCCAACGCGCACCGTGCTCCAGGCCCAACTTGCCGCCCTCGAGCAGGGGAACAAGGCGCTCGTCTTCTCCAGCGGCCTCGCCGCCACCGATTCCGTTCTCAACCTCTTCCAATCCGGGGACCACGTCATTGCCGGGGACGATCTTTATGGCGGGACCTACCGCCTCTTCGAGAAGGTTGCGACCTTTAGAGGCCTGGAGTTCGATTTCGTCGATCTGACCAGCGAAGATGCCTTGAGGGCAACAATCCGCCCCGAGACCAAGCTCATCTGGTTCGAGACTCCCACCAACCCGATGCTGAACGTCTTCGACATCGCGAATATCTCCGCGATCGCCAAAGAGCATGGGATCCTCGTCGTGGTGGACAACACCTTCATGTCGCCCTATTTCCAAAACCCGTTGACCTTGGGCGCCGACATCGTCATGCACTCGATGACCAAGTACATCAACGGCCACAGCGACGTCGTGATGGGCTGCCTGGTCATGCGGGATCGGGCCATCAAAGCCCCGCGTAAGACTTGGAGCGACCCAAACTTCTCCGCCCCGAAAACCCTCTATGCGCGCTTGAAGTTCTTGCAGAATGCGGTCGGCGCTACTCCCGGCCCCTTCGACTGTTGGCTGGTCCTGCGCGGCATCAAAACCTTGGCGGTTCGCATGGAGCGCCACGCCCAGAACGCGGCCAAGGTCGCCCGATTCCTGGAGTCCCATTACAAAGTCGAGCGGGTCATCTAC
>JADZBW010000111.1 GCA_020851885.1 Fimbriimonadaceae bacterium
GTTTCAACTTCGACGACCCGGTCTTGAATCTGGCCATTGAGAATCTCCTTTCTCAGCTTGTTTCGGCGTGCTTGACGTCGCTTGGCTTCATCGCCATCCTCCTCATAGAAGTCGTCCGGGTACCCATCCTCCATCTGGGTGCCGAAGAGTTCGAATGCCTGACGCATGAGCGGCGATTCCATTGCCGCCGCCTTGACTTTCTTCTTGCGTTTGCGACGAGGGCGCTCTTCGTCGAGGAGGTCGATCAGCCGCTCGATGGCGCGACGCTCGGCCTCTGCCCGCACCGCGTCCATTTTCTCCTTCTCGACCAGCCGGACGGATGCCGCCACGAGGTCCCTGATCATGGACTCGACGTCGCGACCCACATAGCCCACTTCGGTGAACTTGGTGGCTTCGACCTTGATGAAGGGCGCTTTCGCCATCTGAGCCAGGCGACGTGCAATCTCAGTCTTTCCGACGCCGGTCGGTCCAATCATGAGGATGTTCTTGGGCAGGATGTCGTCGCGCTCGGCCGGCGGCAATTGCTGTCGCCGAAAACGGTTGCGAAGCGCCACCGCGACCGCTCGTTTAGCCGCGTTTTGACCAACGATGTACTTGTCTAGTTCGGCGACGATCTGCCGTGGCGTCAATTCCTCGATTGGAAGGGTCATAGAGTTGTTACGACGATACCTACCTACGTGACGCCCGCGTTGCTTCGATTCGCGCAACCACGTCCAACAGCCTATGGGCGGCTTCCTTGGCCACTTCGGGCGTCAGGGGCCAACCGAACGTAAACCTCAAGCCCTCTTTCGCTTCTGCAGGCGAATATCCACAGGCGGAAAGGACGTGGCTAGGCTCCAGCGAACCGGAAGAACAGGCCGATCCGCTACTGGCGCTGATTCCCGCTTGATCGAGAGCGATCAGCAGGGTTTCCGCATCAAATCCTGGAAACCTAAGATGGGCATGGCCTTCGAGAATCCGATGGCGGTCGGCAATTGTGAGCGCCGCATCGGAACCATTGAGGGCGTCCAAAAAGGCATCGCGCAGGGCCCTCTTGCCGCCCATCAGCGATGGGTCCTTGCGATGGGCCCGGACCGCGGCGCCAAAGCCGGCGATCGCCGCCACATCTTCGGTGCCGGCACGCATCTCTCTTTCCTGCCCTCCACCCACTTGGATTGGTTGCAGTTTGATGCCGGCTCGAATGTGGATCGCACCCGCGCCCTTCGGGCCATTGACCTTGTGAGCGGAGAGCGTGATCAGGTCCGCTTCCACCTCAGAAAGATCCTTGCTGAGATAGGACTGGACGGAGTCGCAATGAATCAGTACGCCATGACCCCTCGCCATCGAAAAAGCTTCCGAAATCGGTTGCCAAACGCCCATTTCGTTATTGGCGTGCATCAAGCTAAGCAGCAGGACATCGTCGCCAAGAAGATCATCCAGGGCATTCAAATCGACGGCGCCTTCTCGGTCGACTGGGATCAGGTCAACCTTGAAGCCCAGTTTACGGAGGATGGGCTCGGTGTGGAGGACGCAGTGATGCTCGACCGCGCTCATCAAGATGCGGCGACGCCCGCCTTCCAAGTTGGCAAGCGCCGATCCCAGGATCGCAAGGTTGGCGGCCTCGGTGCCGCTCGACGTGAAAAGGACCTCGGCAAACAGGCAGCCCAGGGAATCGGCAAGGACTTCCCTGGCTTCGTCCATCGCGGCCTTGGCACGACGTCCATTCTCATGGAGACTTGAGGGATTGCCGCATTCAAGCTCGACCCAGGGCCGCATAGCGTCGATGGCGGCGGGCAACATCGGGGTCGAAGCGGCATGGTCCAGGTAGATTCGATTCACGCTGATCTATTGTGAACGGTGCCGTTAAGATAGGCGGCGGAACGCCCTCGACGGAAGGTAGGTGGCCATCCATCGCAAGTAGGTTTTCAGGCGTCTCGGGTTCATCTTAAGGGCCTCACGATAGGCTCTTCGACCCGCGCTCCCGTCGCCTGCCCAAGTTCGCTCAGTGCCCAAACATGCCCAGTTGTGGGCGAAGGCTGATCGAAGCTCGGGCTCAATCGCCGAACGATCGGCCATTTCGCCTTGCCAGGTGGTGATCCATTCCCGAATCCGTGCATCGTCCTCGTTGATCTTGTCCTTCTGGTGACTCGCATTCTGTCCGTGGACCCGATAGAAAGCCAAGGCCTCGTCCACGTATCCGATGTGGAATTCGCGCGCAATTCGCAGCCACATCTGCCAGTCACCCGAACCGAAGAAACTCGGATCGAACGGGCCGCAACGTTCAATGCACTCGCGGCGGATCAGCACGGAACTGGTGATGATGTGGTTGTAGAGTATTTCGAGAGCCAGAACGTCGCCAGTCGGCGTTGAAGGGTAAATGAATCCAAGCGGCGCAGGATCGGCCAGTCGATTGCCATCCTCTCCAATGAACCAACCGCCGGTATGCACGAGGCCGATCTTGGCGTCTTGATCCAGGAGCGTTACCTGGCGCATAAGTTTCTCAGGACCCCAAAGGTCATCGTCGTTCAGAATGGCGATGAACTCACCCTTCGCCTCCTTCAAACCAACGTTCAGGGTCGCGTAGGTTCCCAAATTCTGCTCGTTGAAGAGGCAACGCAAAGCTCCCTTCGCTTCTTGCTCCAACAGAAACTCCCTTGAACCATCTTTCGAACCGTCGTCGAGGGCGAGGACCTCGTAGTCGCGGAAGGTCTGAGCCTGAATACCGTCCAATGCGGCGGGCAAGTACCGCAGGTGGTTATAGCAAGTCAGCAGGATCGAGACTCGGGGCATGAGACACTGATCCGCAAGGTTAAGGCCGAATCACCTGAACCGTCCAATTGACGATGTCGAGATCGGGGTCTGGCACATCGCCCTGCGGCTCCGTGAAGTTATCGGGATTCGAGGCGTTGGAATAGGATCCATTTCGATCGACGGGAATTGTGAGGAAATTGTCGATCTCGGAGGGACTGCTGCCGTTCCCCAAGGCGTCCCAGAACTTGCTGCCGTTGTCGTTACCTTGAGGCACCCGGTCCATCGTCAGGAAATTGATCTGCAGACTTCGAATCTGTGGTATTTCCGCGGTCGAGGGAGCGATCTGACTCATATCGAGGGTGAACTCCAAGGTCTTCCCATTCGCGACCAGGTCGGTGTAATCGAGAGGGATACCGATTGGCACATTCTGCGTCAGATAGGCCACGCCATCGGTCGGAAACTGATTATCGGGGATCGGATCGGTGAATCGGAAAAGTTGGTAGTTCGGAGACTGGAAGGCATCCCAGCGCATCATGATATTTGCCCGACCGGCAACGATGCCATTTCCCCACGGCGACGCGATAACCGGTATCGGGCCGCGATTCTGATCAAACGGTGGATTGGCTTTGGCCCAGCGAACGGCCACGACATAAATGTAATTGGGCTTGATAACCCCGGCCACGGTCATCGTGATTTTGACGCGGGTGTTATTGCCGGTTGCGCCGCTTCCAGGGAACTTGGCGCACCCGGCCAGAAGCAAACCGACGATCAATAGCGCGACGGACTTCAAGCGACTCCTTGCGGGTAGTACAGGATTCGGTGGCAAGATTCGCATGTCACTACTTTGTCGTCCAGACAGGCCTGCAGGGTTCGTTCGGGAAGCAAAGTTCCACAAGCTCCGCACTGTTTGCCTTTTACGACCTCCGCCATTCCTACGCCATTGTGCTTCGGTCGGATCGCCTCATATTTCGCGAGCAAGGTTAAGTTCTGGTCTTTGGCGACAATCGGGCGAGCAGCGGACTTTTCCTTGAAGCTTGCCTCAAGCTCGGCCTTCGTGATCACCGCCAGCTTCTTCCGCTCGACCAGTTCGGCCTTCTTTGCTACAAGCGCTTTCTCGAGCTTGTCCAACTCGACTTTCAAGGGAGGAATCTCCTCCCAGATCACCAGGATGCGCTCATCTAATTTGGAACGCTGCTTCTTGAGAATCTCGACCTCTTTCTCGATCGTCGACACTTCCCGCGAGTTCACGATTTTGCCACTATAGAGGTCCTTCTCGAACTTGGCGATTTTATCGTCGATCGACTTTTGTTGGAACTCCAGATCCTGCTGCTCCCCCATCAGAAGTTTCGCCGGGTCGGTAGAGAGTTGTTGGGAGAGAACGTCGATCTGGGCCTGAAGCGCCTTACCGGTATCAAGGGTGGCCGCCCGAGCCCGAATTTCGGTAATCGCGGCATCGATGAGATGGAGTTTCCAAAGCTTGCGCAAGTCTGCCCATGCCATGTCCTGATTATGCGTTGTCTCTTAACGATGACGCTCGGGCTCGCAAACCGTCGAGTTTGGGTTTGCGATCAAGAGAAGGAATTTCAAATTCACCGGCGAATATCACCGGCAAGGCGATGGCCATGTCGACCGTGTTTTCAAATTTGATTTTGGATGTCGAGGATCTCGACCGTTCGTTGACGTTCTATCGCGACCTGCTTCAGCTCCCGGTGCGGACCCAACAAGTTGTCGATGGGCACAAACTGGCCTATCTCACCACCGGGAAGACGGAGATCCTACTTCTGCAGCAACCGAGACATGAACAGAATCCCTACCTCGACCGCAGCGGCGGCTTGGTGATCAACGTCCAAGTCACCAACTTGCCGAAGGTTGCGAAAAATCTAATGTTCCGCGAAGTGACGGTTCTTCGGGAACTCGATATGGCGAACATCGGAGAGCGGACGTTTCTCGTCGCCGATCCCGACGGGTATGCCATTCTGCTGAGTGAACCCGTGGAGACGCTCCATTAACCCGTCATTTCGGATGGCGTGGGCCAGACAGCTTTCGGACTTCTGGGCCGAGTCTGGAACTCACCAAACGTTCCCGATAGTCGTTGAACGTGCAGATTGAACGAATCCCCAGCACCTGAACGACGCTGATAGCCGTCTCCCAAGTATGGGGATTTACTTTCCCGTCGCGGCACTTTGAGCTATCCGCGTCCCAACGATGGCAGTCTTTA
>JADZBW010000112.1 GCA_020851885.1 Fimbriimonadaceae bacterium
GATTCGATTTTGCCGCCAAGTACCTAGAAGTACAAGGGCAAACCGGCCTTTGTAATAAGAAATGGGGACACAAAGGATTATGTTTCCCCTTTGAATTACTTGGCCGGATGGCCGTTAGAATGAAGCAAACTACGGCAATGAAATGGCTGCCATGGATGAGTCTCGCTGCGCTTGTTGTCGGGGGCGCCATCTGGGCCGCAAAGAAGGTTGTCGGTAGACAAGAAGACGGCACCTTTGTCGTTTCGACGGGCGTGAAGATCCAGCCAGGCACTCTATCATTCGGAGGAAGACCGATGGAACTGGCCATTCATCCGACGTCGGAACTGTGCGCCGTTGCGACGAACCGCGAAGTCTTCCTGGTCGATAGTTCCAAGGTGATCGAATCGTCCAAACTCAAGCTCGATGCGGGCGTTTCCTATAGGGGAATGATTTGGACTGGCAATGGCCAACAGCTTTTTCTCAGCCTCTCCAACGGGAAGATCGCGCATTTTGAATTCGCAAGTGAAAAGCTCATCGCATTGGATCCCATCGAAATTGCGCCGGGCGCTCCTCGCAAGGATGTCGTCCCGGGTGGAATGTGCCTCTCCAAGGATGATTCAACCCTTTACGTCGTTGAAGCCAACGGCGGTCAGGCTGTTGCCATCGATGTAGCGACCGCAAAAGTGATCAATCGATGGAAGGTGGGCAACATCCCCTTCGACTGTCGCCTCTCGGAAGACGGCCACACGCTGATCGTTTCCAATTGGGCAGGACGGGAAGCCACCACGACGGAGATCGAGGATGAAGAGACCGACGAATCCGACGGGGTCGCGATCCTCGTGGACAAGCGTGGCACCGCGAAATCGGGGACGGTTTCCTTGATCGACCTATCCACCGGATCTCGGAAGGACGTGGATGTAGGAGTTCATCCCTGCGGTCTGGCCACCGCCGGCGATCGAGCTTGGGTGGCCAATGCAGGCTCGGACAGCATCAGCGAGATCGACCTTTCGACGAATAGCTTGAAGCGCACATTTCGAGTCGCCTGGAACAGCAAGATGCTGTTTGGTTCCATGCCCAACAGCTTGGCCCAGCGCGGCAACACGCTTTTTCTCTGCAACGGAGGCGACAATGCGATCTGCGAGGTCGACCTCGATTCCGGCAAAGTGCGGGGCTTCCGACCGGCCGGGTATTTCCCGGTTTCCGTTCAGATCAGCGGCGATGGTTCCAAGGCTTTCGTCTGCAACACGAAGGGTAACGGTTCGGTGGCTCAGACCACCCAAGGCAAACCGGGCGGCGTCCATGACTTCCAAGGTTCGGTGTCGGTGATCGATCTGTCAGCCGACCTCGAGCAATCCACGAAGCAGGTTGCGGAATTCAACGAATGGACGAATGGCAGTCCCTCCCAAATCCCCGACCTGGACGTCTTCCAGGGGAAGATCAAGCATGTTCTCTACATCATCAAGGAGAATAAGACCTACGACTCCATCTTTGGCGATATGGAGATTGGGGATGGCGACAAGTCGCTCTGCCAATTCCCGGAAGAGGTCACGCCGAACGCTCACAAACTGGTTCGGGAGTTCACCCTCTTCGACAACGCCTATGTCGTCGGCACCAACTCCGCCGAAGGGCACCAATGGGCGATCGAAGGGCTTGCCAACGATTACATCGAACGGTTCTATGGTGGATATTCCCGAAGCTATCCCTACGACGGCAGCGACCCCATGGCTTACTCCAAGGGAGGATTCCTATGGGATTCGGTTCTCGATGCCCGCAAGTCTGTCCGAAACTATGGCGAGTTCTGCGCGGACCGGTACATCAAGATTCTTCCCTCGGGGACTAAGTGGATCGATGCCTGGCAGGACCGAGAAGCGAAGGCGGGGAAGGTCAAGATCACCTCAACGATCGGCGTCAAGAGGATGCGCCCATTCACCCACCCGAGCTATCCCTGTTGGCCGATCTCCATCAGCGATCAGTACCGCGCCGATACCTTCATCGAGGAGTATCGGGAACTCAGCGCCAAGGACAAAGTTCCCAATTTGACGCTGATGATCCTTCCTTGCGACCATGGAGCGGGAACGAACCCCGCCTACCCTACGCCGCGGGCGATGGTCGCCGACAATGATCTGGCGCTGGGACGGGTCATCGAGGCCGTATCGCAAAGCCCGCAATGGGAGGAAACCGCAATCATCGTCATGCAGGACGATGCTCAGAGCGCGCTCGATCATATCGATGGCCACCGAACGGTGATGATGGTAGTCAGTCCCTACGCCCGCCGAGGGTATGTGGATTCCACCTTCTACACCCAGATCTCGGTCATCCGGACGATCACCGCCATGCTGGGCACCAAGCCGCTCACCCGCTTTGACGCGACGGCAAGTCCGCTGACCGCCTGCTTCACGGACCAAGCCGATTTGACTCCGTTCAAGTCGGTCGTCAATCGAATCCCCCTCGATGAGATGAACAAGCCGCTCAAGAAGACGACAGGCAAGGAGCGATTCTGGGCGGAGAAATCGATGCAACTGGACCTCAGCGAGGTGGATTCGGCAGATTGGTATTGGCTGAACCGTATCCACTGGGCGGCCACCAAAGGATGGAACACGCCATATCCAGAGTGATATGGGTCCCCTGAGGATTGTCGTGGATGCCGCGGTGCTCGTTGAGGTTCAGGCAAGGTCCAGGCGGGGATTGCCGAATCATCGCTGAGTCCCATCCTGCTATTCTCAATCACCGAAACCATGGACCGAGACCAACTCTTCGCCAAGCTCGACGCCCTTCAGATTGAGACTCCCAGTTGGGGCTATGCCGACACCGGCACGCGCTTCGGCAAGTTTCTGCAACCTGCCGCGGCCGCCACCATCGAAGAGAAGCTTGAAGATGCGGGTACCGTCCATCGGTTCACCGGCTGTTGCCCGAGGGTGGCCGTGCATGTGCTCTGGGATTTCCAGGAAGGGGTAGATGCCACGGAGACCAAGCGAGCGGCGGAACTCAACGGAGTCCGAATCGGCTCTGTCAACCCGAACCTGTTTCAAGACCAGATCTACAAGTTCGGTTCCGCTGGCAGCCCGAATCCCGAGGCTCGGCAGGAAGCCGACTCCCATATCCTGCGATGTATCGATATCGCCAAGCAAGTTGATTCGGACTTACTGAGCCTTTGGTTCGCCGACGGCACCAACTACCCCGGCCAGGATGACCTGATCGAACGAAAGCACCGCATGCGGAACGCTTTGAGTCGCTGGCACGGGGCAATGCCGGAAGGGATGACCATGCTGGTGGAATACAAGCCTTTCGAGCCTGCGTTCTACCACACGGACATCGCGGACTGGGGCATGTCCTACGTCTTCGCCAAATCTGCCGGCCCCCGGGCCAGGGTCTTGGTGGACACCGGGCACCACTTTCAGGGCGTCAATATCGAGCATATCGTCGCCTTTTTGCTGGATGAGGGGATGCTTGGCGGCTTCCACTTCAATGACCGCAAGTATGCCGATGACGACCTCACCCTCGGCTCGATCGACCCATATGCGGTTTTCCGAATCTTCCTCGCCATCCGACTGGCCGAAGAGCGACATGGCCTGCCAACGGGACACATCGCCTACATGGTGGATCAGTCCCACAATCTCAAGCCCAAGATCGAGGCGATGATCCAAACGGCGATGGCCGCCCAGGAGCTTTTCTTGAAAGCCCAGCTGGTCGATCTCGCCAAGCTCTCCGGCGCCCAGGCCGCGATGGATATCGTCGATGCCGAAGGCTGCCTGAAGGACGCATTTGCCAGGGATGTCCGATCCCTTCTTTGCGACTGGCGGGAGTTGCGGGGCCTCCAGCCCGATCCGATGAGCGCCTACCGGGCCAGCGGACACTTGGCCCGGATCGAGGCGGAGCGGGTGGCTCGGCGGGAAGCCGCGGGCGTGGTGGCGGGCGGATCTTACGCTTAATCACCCTGCGCGAGTCGCTCGATCTTTCGTGGAACCTCGATACCTGCAGTCATTAGATACAGGCGAAGCAATGCGGCGATGATTCGATCGACGATGAAGCGTCGGTACTCTCGATCTCCCTTGGCGGAATCGATATTCGGATAGGGATTGGCTTCCCACACAATGGGTTCTAAGGTGTCTGGATCAAGAGCGTAGTCATAGGCGAGCCATTGGAGTCCCAAGTTGGCAGCGGCCTTGTGGAACCGGTCGGCAAAGGGTTCTGGGGCCAAGGCATAGGCCAGGTCTTCCTCCCGCGTTCCAATGGTGGAGATCCGCCCCCTCGCCTTGACCTTCCAGTTTTCGCAAGTTAGAATCCCCTGCGGAATGCAGATGTCGCCGGCAATGAAACAGCGACGCCGATGGTAGCGACCATCTTTGAAGCGCGTGTCGATGAACTCACATACCACGGGGCGCTGGTATTGGTCCCAAGGGATGTCCCTTGCCTGATCGAGCGAATCGATCAAGTAGAACATGGACCGGTGATTCCAATCGTCCCGAATAAAGAACGGTGGACGAAACCCGAGGAATGTCTTCAGAAACTCCGCTCTGTCCTCGATGAGCGCCATCTTCGGGGTTCGAAAACCGGCCTCGCGGATAAGTTCCGATCCTCGGACTTTTCCAGAGTTCGCCAGCCTGTCGACCCGATTGATAATCGGAATTCCGCGGATGTCGCACTGATCGGCAAGTCGGCATGAATCCTCGTATGCCGACAGGTCGTAGGCTTGGACTGGATCTTGAATCCACGGTACGTGCAACGAGTAGGCATGATCGGCGGGGATATCGAAGGGGACCGTTTGCAGGTCGAACAGCGGCATAAGCTCATGGGCGTTCCGGCAAATCCATTCAAGCACCGCGTCGTAGAAGTGGGGTTTGAAAGGAGGCAGTCGGGTGATGAGGAAGCGTTTTTCGGGCAAACCGGTGTTCATCGACTTACTGAAGCGGACGGACTCCACTGTACCTAGCAAGGGATGGGTTTCGAAGGTAATTCTGTCTGGGCCTGTTGCAATCTGGCCGGTTCGCCGAGTATTATCTCTGCTTGCGTCCCGAGGTCGGGATGGAGATACGGAAATGGCGAAGATCTGTCAGGTAAGCGGAAAGAAGGGTAACACCACAGCGAAGCACATTCGGAACCAGCACTCTCAGGGCTGGAAGTACAAGGCGCCTCACAAGAATCGAATTCAGCAGCCGAATCTCCAAATCGTCCGATTGAAGACCCCTCATGGCGTTGTCACGTTGAAGGTTGCCACCTCCGTGATCAAGTCTGTCGAATTCAATGCGGTCGCCTGCGGAATCAAACCAGTGCCCAAGGCCTGGCTCAAGAAACCCAGCTACAACATCTAAATTAGAATCGAGAGCCCGCCCGGTCCCACGGATCGGGCGGGTTTTTTCATTTTTGGCCACCGCCTCGAATCAAGGAGGAGTTTTCCGGGCCTTGGCGAATAACCGTTGGTTAAGCATGAATAGAGCCGTTATCCCTTTTGCACTCTTTGTGTCGCTTGTTGCAATCTCTTCCGCTCAATTTGAAGGTGGAAGCCGACAAACTGGCCCGTGGGCGAATCTTCTGAGTTCTCTCAAAGCGCGCTCGATCGGCCCCACCAACATGGGTGGACGTATCGTCGATGTCGCGGTTTATGGAGCCAAACCCCAGATCTACTACGTGGCAACGGCTTCGGGCGGACTGTGGAAGACGGTCAATGGCGGAACCACCGTTCAGCCGGTATTTCAGAACGAGAGCACGATATCGCTTGGCGCGGTGGCGGTCAGTCAGAAGAACGCAGATGGGGTTTGGGTTGGCTCCGGCGAGGGCACCAGCCGCAACTCCGTCGCTTGGGGCGATGGCGTCTACAAATCGACCGATGGCGGAAAGACCTGGGCCAATATGGGCCTCAAAGAGACCATGCACATTGGTCGGGTGCTGATCGATCCGCGTGACGATAACACCGTCTATGTGGCGGCGCTCGGACGACTTTGGGGTCCCAACCGTGAGCGCGGGGTCTACAAGACGACGGACGGCGGCAAGACCTGGACGCAAACGCTGAAGGTCGACGATTCCACGGGCGCGGTTGAGATTCAGATGAACCCCAAGAAGCCAAACGAGCTTCTCTGTGCGATGTGGACCCGCGAGCGGAAAGCCTATGATTTCACCAGCGGCGGCCCCAATTCGGGGCTGTACAAATCCACTGACTCGGGCAAGACCTGGAAGAAGGTCACGAAGGGCCTTCCAGATGGACCTCTTGGCCGTATCGGTATCAGCTACTTCTATTCCGATCCCAAGATGGTCGTCGCGACCGTCGAGTACCGGCCCAAGGACGCGGCCGAGCGCCAAGGCGCGACTCAGATGAATGGTGGCGGCATTTACATCTCGAAGGATGGCGGCGACAGCTGGGAGCGGTCCTCGGGGCTAAATCCTCGCCCGTTCTACTTCAGCCACCCACAATGGGATCCAGTTGATAAGAATCGAATCTACGTCCTTGGAGTCTCCCTCCATATTAGCGACGATGCTGGCAAGACTTTTCGAACGGTTCAGCCTGCTATCCACGCCGATAACCATGCCTTCTGGGTCGATCCGAAAGATAACGACACGATGTACATCGGCAACGATGGCGGCTTCTACGTCTCACGAGATCGAGGCGTCAAGTGGCAACATATCAACAACATCGTGGCCTCCCAGTTTTATGGCATCGCTTTCGACTTCCGCAAACCCTATTGGGTTTATGGCGGCCTCCAGGACAATGGATCATGGGGCTATCCAACGAACACCGTTCGAGGTGGCCCTTCCTGGTTCGACGCCTTCAACGTGGGTGGTGGCGATGGCTTCCACGTTCAAGTCGATCCCAATGACTGGACGACTCTCTACTCGGAGAGCCAGGGCGGGGCAGCGTCTCGCACCGATTTGAAGAAGGGAACGGGAGCGTCCATCAGGCCGCGCACGATCGAGGGTCAACCGCCCTACCGGTGGAACTGGTCGACGCCGATCGTCCTCTCTCCCCACAATTCCTCGACCGTTTACATCGGCGGCAACCGACTCTTCAAGAGCGTCAGGCGCGGCGAGAATATGGTGCCGATCAGCCCCGATCTAACCACCAACGATCCAAACAAACAGAAACCAGGGGCGAATTCGGTTACTCCTGAGAATACTGGCGCCGAGCGCCACTGCACGATTATCACGATTTGTGAATCACCCTTCCGTCCAGGGCTGATCTGGGTTGGGACCGATGATGGTCTTGTTTGGGTGACGAAGAATGATGGGACGACTTGGGAGAACGTCACGGCGAACTTCCCGGATCTTCCCGCCAACACTTGGTGCAGTCGAGTGACTGCCTCCAAGTTCGTCGAGGGTCGCTGCTACGTAACCTTCGATGGGCATCGAAACAATGACTTCAAGCCCTACGTCTACGTCACCGAAGACTTCGGGAAGACGTTTGCCAAGCTGAGTGATGGCCTCCCGGATTTCGACTGCACCTATGTGATCAAAGAGGGGCTCGTCAACCAGGATCTCCTGATTCTCGGGTCTGAGATGTCCTTGCGATTCTCGATGGATCGTGGCAAGACATGGGAGCGGTTCCAGACGGACTTTCCGACGGTCGCCGTCCATGATGTGGCGATCCATCCCCGTGATCAGGATCTCGTGATCGGCACCCACGGTCGCGGGATTTGGACGATGGACATCTCTCCATTGGAACAGATCACCGCCGACATTCGAGCCATGGACGCCTATATGTTCAAACCGCAACCGGTCTACAACATGGGAAGGATGGCAGGCGCTCCGTGGGATGGGGACGCGGTTTACATGGGCTCTCCATCGCAGCCTGGCACTTCCTTGTTCTACTGGCTAAAGGCGAAGGCGTCCGACGTAAAGGTCTCGGTAACCGACGCAGCCGGCAACCAGATCACCGAGATTACGGGGACCGGAAACGAGGGACTCAACGTGGTTCGCTGGAACGCCCGCGCCCGCGGACGGATCGCAGATCCCGGCGATTATCGTGCGGTGCTGAAGGTCGGTACCAAGGAGTACGTCGCCGCCATCAAGGTGGACGATGGACCCGACGGCCGCTGATCTCGACCACGCGAAGAACGAAGGGCTCGGCGATTAGCCGGGCCCTTCGTTTACAATAGAATCCCTCATGCAGCGCGAGTCGTTCCTAATGGCAACCGAAGCGATCGGCCTTAAGTTGAACTCTGAGCAACTGGCCCGCTTCGAGAGGTTCGAGGAAGCCCTCTATCAAGCCAATGCGGTCATGAACCTCACACGGGTACCAAGAGAGGACTGTTGGCTCCGCCATTTCGTTGACAGTCTGCTCTTCCAAGACCTTATTCCCCAAAACGCCGAATTGCTCGACATCGGCGCCGGCCCCGGATTTCCGAGTTGGCCCCTCGCCTGCGCTCGCCCCGATCTCGAAGTCACCGCCCTCGATTCGAGCGGCAAGATGCTCGGATTTCTGCGAAAGCACACATTGCCCAACTTGAAGGTTGTACAGGCGCGAGCCGAAGACTGGGGGATTCGAGAGCAATTCGACGTCGTAACGGGCCGAGCCGTGGCGCCGCTGTCTGCGCAATTGGAGTTGAGCGCCCCACCCGCTCGAATCGGCGGCATCTTGATTCCGATGCGAACTCCCACCGAGGATGTCGAAGCGAGATCATTCCCTGCGGGCAAGCTTGGACTGACCTACCAGGGCGCCATCGCCCGCGAACTGCCGGGCACCGACATCGTCAGGCTCTATGTGATCTATGAGAAGGTCGAAAAGACTTCGAAAAAGTATCCCCGAAATTGGTCGGAGATCAAGCGCCAGCCATTGACGGCTTAGCCAATAGCTTCTTCAGGCCCAAGCCTCTCCGGTTTTCTGGATCGAGCGCCAGTGCTTTGTCCAACTCAACCCGAGCCTCTTTCTCCCGCTTGAGCTGCAACAATGCCGAAGCGCGGGCGACGATGTAATTGGGATTGGATGGGGAAGAGTCGCAGGCGGTGCTCGCCTCCGCCAGTGAATTATCGAACTCCTGTCGATCAAAGAGCACTCGGGCCAGTTGGTAATGGGCTTCCGCTGCCGTTTCCTTGATTTCGGGGGTGTCGGTTCCAGGCAGGTTGAGCAGGC
>JADZBW010000113.1 GCA_020851885.1 Fimbriimonadaceae bacterium
ACGGGAGCCTTGTCTGGATATAAGTCGACTTCGATGTCTCCCATTTCCGTCCGGATCGTCACGTGGGTGGCCTTGGGTTCAACGGTGGGTTTTGGGCTGGCGGCCAGGCACAGCGCGGTTAGGCCGCTTAACGTGAGGAGGATGGACATCTTCATGATCACCAGTATTCACGACAATGCTTCGACAAGCGTTAGCGAGGCCCTCCTGAAACACTCGTGGATGTCGATCGGCTAAGCGAAGGCCCGAATGAAGAAATACAAGGTCATGACAAATCCATAGGTTGCGATGATCACGCGAAGCTTGTCCGAATCCACCCGTTGTGAGTATTTGGCGGCCAGAAACCCGCCCATCAGCGAACCAGCGGTTAGGGCGACAAATGGGGCCCAGACAACGAGGCCCTTGAACGCCAAAAAGATCGAGGCAACCAGGTTCACGATCAATCCCAACCAGTTCTTCACCGCGTTGAGTTCGTGGATGTTCCCTTCCATGTAAAGCGCAAAGGAGCCGAGCATCATCAAGCCCATTCCCGCGCCGAAATACCCGCCATAGGTTGCGACGAGAAATTGGATCGCCACCCCGAGCCATAGGGGAGTGGTGCGATCGTTCATTCGGGCACGCGCCTTGATCTTCGGTTGGACCACCAGCAAAACGGACGCCAGCAGAATCAAGAACGGGATCACTGAATCGAACGTCTTCGTGGGTGAAATCGTCAAGAGCCATGCCCCGAGGGTCGAACCGACGAGCGTTGGGATCGCCAACGTCAAGAAGTACCGTTGCGTCTTGTGGAGCAGGTCTTTGAAGCCCAGAGCGCCTGCCAACGAGCCAGGCCAAAGAGATGCGGAATTGGTCGCATTGGCCTGTAAGCTGGGAATGCCCACCCCAAGGGTTAAGAACGGAAAGGAGATCAGGGAGCCGCCGCCGGCAACGGTATTGATTCCTGAGGCGATCACGCCGATCGCCACCAGGCCGACATACCAAATTGGCTCGTGGTTCAGATCTTCTCCAGGACGCTTACCATTTCCAGGGCCGCCAATGCGGCTTCTCGCCCCTTGTTTCCATGCTTGAGCCCAGCGCGGTCCAGCGCCTGATCCTGAGTGTCTGGGGTCAAGACACCCCAAGAAATAGGCGTCTTATGGCTCACCTGCAAGTTCATCAGCGATGAACCAACATCTCCCGCAAGCATCTGAGCATGAGTCGTCTGGCCCTGTAGGATGCAGCCGAGGGCGACAATCCCATTTGGGCGGTTCTCTGTTCTAGAAAGCAGTTGAGATGCAACCACCGGAATCTCCCAGGTCCCGGGAACGTGGATCACTTCCAAGTCGGTCACGCCAGCTCGCTCCATTTCCGATAGGGCGCCCGCCAACAGTTCCTTCGTGACCAGTTCATTCCAGCGACTGACGATGATCGCGAATCGCTTTCCTGCACCTGACAGGTTGCCTTGCACCGTTGTCATAGCCTTAAGTATGTATTACTTGCCCTTCTTCAGCCGCTCGATCGCCTGATCCAGACCGAGCCAAGTCCCGTCGAAACCATGAAACGCCTGTACGACCTTGCCCTTGCCGTCGACAAGATAGACAAACGGCGCGCCGGGTATTCCCAGACTCGCGAACTGGTTTTGCGTGGGGTCCAAATAAACGGTGGGCAGGCCAAGCGACTTCGCGGCGGCGGCATCCCCGTAGACTGAGAAGTAGATCTGGTTGCAGTCAGCGATTTTGGCCTTGACGCCGCTCAGCGACTTGATGAACTCCGCGTTGCGCGGGAATTCCGTGTCGAGGAAGACCAGCAATCCAACTTTGCCCTGGGTCAACGCTTGCAGGCTCGTCGAGCGTCCATCCGAGGCGCTTCGGAGCGGAACATTGGGCACGGTTGTTCCGGGGGGCATCGCGAAGTCGCCGCGCGGAAGCGCGTAGGGAGAATAGCCATCCGGTACCGAGGTGACGAACGCGGAAGCAGGGATAGGCTGATTCTTCTGGTAATTCGAGAAGTCTTGCTGGATGATCACCGTCGATTGAACGGTGGCGATCTTAAGATGGATTCTGATCACTTTGCCCGCGGAATCGATCCACGTCTTCGCTTCCATGTAGCCTGCAGCTCCGTCGGTCCTACCTTCCACGAGATCGACCGGCGTCGTGCCTAGTTTGATGTTCTTCGTCGCCTTGTTTTTCGATTCCTTAGGAAAGAGGGAATCCAGGTTTCGGGTCACCAGGAACCCAGGAAGTCCATACTTGGTGGCTGAATTCATCCTCGATGGGTAGACGAACAACTCGGCCGTTGGGGGGAATTGATCGTACATCCGTTCTTGACGATCAAGTTCGGTAACGCCCTTTTCATCGGCGATATAGGCGGCCGCGAATGGACCGAAGGCGATCGAGAATGCGAGTCGACTGGGACGGTCGATCTTCACGGTAGCATTGCCGAAGGGCTGCCCTCCAACCGTCGTTTTGACGCTAACCGAGAGCGTATCGGCGTTGGCAAGGTATTGCTCGCAGCGCTTGATGATCGCCTGGGATTCGCTCTGAAAAGGGGCGAGTAATAGGGTCAGTATCATGGAAGAACCTAAAGACATTATGGCTTTCCTATCGCATTTCTACCGGGTTCCTTTCCGAGCCCAAAGAAATACCGGCCTTTTGGATTCCACGAAACGGAAATCCTTTCATGCGGCGAGGGCGGTTGCACCAGTTGCGGAGGGAGTTTCATGTCTGAGA
>JADZBW010000114.1 GCA_020851885.1 Fimbriimonadaceae bacterium
CCCACAACTGCGCCCAATGCAACCGCGGCCAATATCCACGCAACTTTTTTCTTCGTCTGCATGGTCTAAGCGGGCGAAACCAGGGTCCCAAGCACCCACGCGCCGGTAGATAGGTCCTTGCATTTGTTGTCCACGGGGTCGCAAGCGGCATTGTTTGCGATGTACCAATGGGATACCAACCCCGTGCCAGGTCCGAACATGCAGCCGCCAAAGTTGAAATAGCACGGCGGCGCAAGGCTAATAGCGGCGGTTGCGCCAAGAAGCATAACAACAAGGAATTTCTTCATTCATTTCCTCCCACCCACCAGTCAAAGTTCCGCGACCAGCCAGTGGCGTTTCTCTTAAAAACCTGCCCATTGAGTCGAACGCCGATCCCATGGTGCACAAAGTATATCGAAGATATATCGCTGTTGCGGTCATGGTTCAAGTCTCCAAAGATGGGGATCTGTTCGCCAAGTCTCGCGACCGCCTTTTCCCATTCCGCCCGTGTTTCTGAGTGATCCTGGGCGTGCATGAAGTCCAAATACAACTTCATGTTCTTCCCGTCAAATTCGGTGCAGTGCAGCTTGTCCTTTGGAATTCGCGCCTAATGCCGCAAGACAACGCTGTTTGGAGGCAGCCCCATCTGCTCGGGAGTCCCCGCTGTTCCCGAGCCATAGTCTTCTCGATAAAGAGCAACGGCCATTTGCAGCTGATGCAGGTTCGACATGCAGGTTGTTTCGTTCGCCTTTGCTTTTACCGCCACGAAAACCGGGTAGGAAAGCGCGGCCAACACGGCAATGATGGAAATGACGACGATCACTTCGACAAGCGTCCAGGCGTTGCGCCTCATCGATACCCCTCTTTCGTGATTTCAGTTCTGGAAGAAGTCTGGAGAGCTAACAACTCAGATTGGGACCCGAAAACATAAGCCCGCGGAAACCAGGCCGCATTCAGGGTTTGCCGCAATTGGAGCTCGCGGTCCGACACCAGGTAGACCCACGAAGGCTGTCGTTTGGCAAATTCGACGAGCGACTCCGATTCTGTCGCGTAAGCCACGACGACTCCCATATTTGGGCTCACCTTAAGGGAGGCTGGGTTGAAAGATTTGAGAGAACACTCCGAGCAAGGACCGGCATCGATAAGCAACGTCTTCTTACGATCGATTCTGCGGCCCAGCACATCCCTCGTCAGGAGGACGATAATGCTTCCAATCTTTGGATCCAGGCGACGATCGAATTCGCGTCGCGTCGGCTCAAAGTTGCGGGGAGACGCCTGCGACGCAAAGATGAAAGCGACGACGGCCCAGCTTAGGAAAACTGCCGCGACTCCGCTTGCCAAGCGTACCGTAGCACTCATACGGGCATTGTAAGACTGGTTTTCTATGAATGTAAAAAAATAGAAAAATCCAGAAAATTTCCTAAACGCTACCCAGCCGACGCGAATTTGCCCGCGATCGCCGTCGCCGCCGCCGTCGCCGGACTCACCAAATGGGTCCTCGAACCCGGGCCCTGTCGTCCCTCGTAAGGCCGGTTGGAGGTCGATGCGCTGCGCTCCAGCGGGCGCAGGATATCGCCATTCATCCCGAGGCACATGGAACAGCCCGCCTGGTGCCACTCGAATCCGGCGTCTTTGAAAATCCGATCCAAGCCTTCCTGCTCGGCGAGGGTCTTGACTGCCGAACTTCCCGGGACCACCATCGCCCGGACTCCCGGCGCAACCTGCCTGCCATGGATGACCTTGGCCGCATCCCTTAAGTCTTCGATCCGCGAGTTGGTGCAGGATCCGATGAACACAGTGTCGACCTTGATCTGATCCATTCGATCGCCAGGTCTTAGGCCCATGTACTTCTGCGCCCGCGCCTCGCCCGCGTCCTTGGGCTCGGGGATTGCCTGGTCGATGTCCACGGTCATGGCGGGGGTGGTTCCCCAAGTGACTTGGGGCTTCAGATTGGAGACGTCGAGAACCTCCAGGCGATCGTAATCTCCCTCGCTGTCGGTCTTAAGTTCAAGGGAAGAGGCGACCATGGCGTCGAAGTCCGCGCCCTTGGGAGCAAAGGGGCGATCACCTTCGGCGATGTAATCGAAGGTGGTTTGGTCGGGGGCAATGAGCCCCGCCCGGGCGCCCATCTCGATCGACATGTTGCAGATCGTCATGCGTCCGCTCATTGGAAGTTTGCGGATCGCCTCGCCGAAGTACTCCACCACGTATCCAGTTCCTCCACCCGCGCCGATCTTGCGGATGATGGCGAGGATGACGTCCTTGGGAGTGATGCCCTCGGGGATTCTGCCGTCGATGCGGATACCAAGTGACTTGGGTTTGCCGCTGGAACGCAGGGTTTGAGTGGCAAGGACGTGTTCGACTTCGGTGGTGCCAATCCCAAACGCCAGCGCGCCAAAGGCGCCATGGGTCGACGTATGACTGTCGCCGCATACGATTGTGAGGCCAGGCAACGTGATTCCCAACTGCGGACCGATGACATGGACGATGCCCTGCTTCTCGTGTCCATAGCCATATAGGGGAACGCCAAATTCGGCGGCATTCCGATTCAATGCCGCCAATTGCTTCCCACTCAAGGTCGATTCGTCGATTTTACGACCGTCGGTTGGCACGTTGTGATCGGCCGTCGCGAAGGTCAGATCGGGGCGACGCACCTTGCGCCCAAATTCCCGAAGGCCATCGAACGCCTGAGGCGAGGTCACTTCATGGACAAGGTGGCGATCGATATAGAGGAGGGCTCCGCCGCCGGGCAATGCCGAGACGACATGTCGGTCCCAGACCTTATCGAACAGGGTTGGCATTTCCCAATTGTGACACGCGTCCAGGCGCCCACGGAAAGTGACGATGGGCGCGGCCAAGCCGCGCCCATTTTCCCCGATCTCCGCTTGCCTTACTTTCGGCGGCGGCGAATCAGCGCGATCGCACCCAGTCCGAGGGCAGCCAAAGATGCGGGCTCGGGCACCGGCCGCGAGCTAAAGGCAAAATTATCGACGGCTAGGCCGTGGTCGTTTCCTGCGTCGTTGAGGTCCGTCCATCGAATCCAGAGATTCGATCCTTGGGCCCAACTCGACTGAGGACTGACCAAACTGTTCAGGTTTGCCTGGTTTGCGGCGAGATTGCCATTGAGCGCACTCGCGGTCGCGGTGGCAATGGGTCCGGTGAAGTCCAGGCTGCTCGCGGCAATCCAAGTGCCCGTAGAAAGGCTTGTGGCATCGAGGGAGTACTCGAACGTCAGCTTTTGCTGGGTCGTATTGCCACCATTGCGCCATTGCTCACCGGTGTACTGGATGGTGAATTCGTTAGCGGCCGCATCCATGTTGTTGGTGAACGACGCGCCAAAGAAGATCGTCGTGGTGGTGCCGGAAGCGATCGATCCAAGCGCCCGCTCGTTGTCGGTCGTCGAAGCGCCAAAGCTGTAGAGTGCGCCCGTATTGCTGGAGCCATCGCCCGCGTTGTAGGCCACACGACTTGAGAACCAACCTAACAGGGTGGTGTTGTCCGTCCAGGTATTGGCAGTGCCAGTTGGCGAAAGGCTGTCAAACCCTTGGGTGTAGGTGCCGCCCGCATAGGAAAGCTGGGCAAACGCCGCCACAACGCTCCCGAGACCAAATATTAGGGAAAGTGCTAACCGCTTCATAGATCCTCCGAAACATGAACAAAACAATGATGTGAAGATGATACCGACCGCCAACCCTGACCCAAGGTTAAAGCAATGTTATAGCCAGCAATTCCTGGCAATTAGACTTGGACAGCAGGCTCAGACGCTCTTCGCCAAGATGATCGCTTCTGCGACTTCCTTCATCGTCTTTCGCAGATTCATGGACTGCAGTTGGATGCGTCGATAGGCCTCTGACTCATTAAGCGCATGCTCTTCCATCAGGAGACCCTTCGCCCGATCGATCAGCTTGCGTGTCTCCAGCTTCTCTTCGAGAGACGAGACCTCCTTGTTAAGCGCGAGATTCTGCTCATACCGGCTGCGGGCAACCTCGATGGCGGGGGGAAGGTCGCTGGGCTTGAATGGCTTGACCAAATAAGCGAAGACGCCGGCATCCTTGGCGCGATCGACCAATTCCCGGTCCGAATAGGCGGTCAACAAAATGGTGGGGGCCAGACTCTCGTCGGTGATGATCGAGACCGCCTCGATCCCGTCCATGACGGGCATCTTGACATCGAGGATGCAGACGTCGGGCTGGCTTTCACGAGCGAAAGTCACGGCCTGTTGGCCATCGCCTGCCTCCGCACCCAC
>JADZBW010000115.1 GCA_020851885.1 Fimbriimonadaceae bacterium
CAAGTAGAAGACAAGGAGAGTCAAGGCGAGCGTCACGGGGATGGCGACGAGCACGACCATCGACTCGCGGCGGCCCAAGGCCAAAGCGATGAGGATTGTCACGGAGACCACCGCCAATCCCATGTGATAAAGCAGTTCTCCGGACTTCTCCGCGGCGGTTTCACCGTAATTGCGGGTCACCGTCACCTTAACGTCTCCGGGGATAACCGTTCCCTTCAGGGCCTCGACTTTTGCCAGCACTTTGTCCACGACATCGATGGCGTTGACACCTTGACGCTTGGCAATGCTGATCGTGACCGCCGGCTCCAACGCACTGGTACCGGGCGACTTGCTTGCCGGGCCGTAGCCGAAAAAGACGTAGTTCTTCGCCTCTTCCGCGCCGTCGGTGACGGTGGCAATATCGCGAACGTACACTGGCTTGCCGCCCGCAACGCTAACGACGACAGAATCAATATCCGAGACCTGACGAAAGAACTCGCCCGACTTGATGGCGATCTCGTTGTTCTGTTCAGAAAATTGGCCGGACTGCCCACGTTGGTTCGCCTGGCCAAGGGCCTGGACCACTTGATCCGCATCGATCTGATAGGCAGCCATTCTGGCGCGGTCCAACTTGACGCTCAACTCGCGTCCTCGACCACCAATAATTGCAGTCTCGCTGACGTTTGGCACGCTCTTGATGGACTGCTCGACTTGGGCGGCAATCTGCCTCAAGGTCTTGGAGTCGACGCCAAGGCTATGGAGGGTCAGGGCGAGAATCGGGACATCATCGATCGAGTGCGGCTTGATGATCGGTTGCGAGGCGCCGGGCGGAATGATATCGAAGTGCGATTGAAGCTTCTCACGTAGACGGACAAAGGCTCTCTCCTGATCTTGGCCGACGAGATAGCGGACAACGACCATGCCCTGCCCGGGACTACTGGTGGAGTAAACGTATTCAACTCCGGGTATTTCCCAGATCAGCTTCTCCATGGGCGTGGTGATCCGTTGCTCGACTTCCTTTGCCGTTGCACCGGGCATCTGGACGATCACGTCCGCCATCGGAACGGTGATCTGTGGCTCCTCTTCACGTGGCGTTTTGAGGACGGCGAAGAAGCCAAGTATCAGAGACGCAAGGATGATCAGCGGCGTCAGTTTGCTGTTGATGAACGCGGCGGCAAGCTTGCCGGCAAATCCAAGTGGCATCTTATCGCCCCTCGATCCGGACACCATCTCTTACCGAATCCAAGTTGCCAACGACGACCTTCTCGCCATCGGTGAGGCCGCTCAGGGCCTCGATGCGATCGCCAGATCTCTTTCCGAGGGCTACGATCCTCAGGCGTGCAATCCCCTCCGAGTTGACGACATAGACGTAGTGGAGCCCCTCCACTTCCCACGTTGCCGACGCGGGAATGAGGATCGTCGGCTGACGTCCAACCACGATGTCCGCCCTGCCAAACATGCCGGACTTCATGCGAACATTGCCCATTAAGGCCAGGCGTACCAAGAACGAGTGGGTTGAAGCGTCGCCCTGAGGAACGATCTCGACGACTCTTCCCGAGACCACTTGGGCTCCCAGGGCATCGATGGCCACCGGGACAGATTGGCCAAGCTTCACCGTGGAAAGAACGGTCTCGGGCACGACCGCTTCAAGCCGTAATCCTCCTCCTTCGATGGTCACCAGTGGCAAACCGGGGGTCGCCATGGAGCCGGGGTCGACGAACCTGCGCACAACCACCCCGTCAAAGGGTGCGACCACCGTGGCATAGTCGGCGGTGATTCGTGCCGATTGGAGCGCCGCCGCGCTTTGGGAGACTTGGGCTTGGGCCGAGCGTATCTCCTCCTGACGAACCTTGATGAGCATGGAGGCTGCCTTTGCCGAGCGAACCCCCGCTTCGGCTTGCCGAACCGAAGCCTCGGCCTGGACAACGGACTCCTGGGCCGCCCGAAGGTCTTCCGACCGAGTTCCTTCGATCGCAATCGCTTCCGCCTCGACCGCCGTCTCATATTGGGCCTTGGCTTGGTCGAACTGGTTCTGCGCGATATCGAGTTGACGGTGGGCCAATGCGCCCTGGTCGACGAGTTTGCGAGTCCTCTCGAGTTCGGTGGCGGCAAGCTTCATGTTGGACGCAGCTTGTATTACGGCAAGTTTGGCCTGCGATCTTTCTTGGGTTCTTGGGCCGGCTTTGGCCAGATCGAGACGTGCGCGAGCCGCCGAAAGGGCGCCTTTTGCCTGCGTCACTTGGGCTTCTGCTTGGGCGATGCGAGCCAAGCTCGTCTTGGACTCCATCGATGCGGCGGTCCGAGCGCTACCAACGCCGACGTTCGCGGAGGTCAAGTTTGCTTTCGCCATGTTCACCGAAGAGTCCAATTCACGCGAATCGAGGCGGACAATGATCTGCCCCGCTCGCACTCGATCTCCTTCGCGAGGCTCGATCGAGAGGACTCGGGCCATCACCTTCGACGACAATGTAGCGTTCAGCAATGGCCTGATTGTGCCGGTCGCTTGGTAGTACTTCGCTGCCGGTGCGATGCGAACGATCTCCGTGTCGGCTTTGACCGTCGCCACGGAAGCGGTCGCTTGAGAGGTCTTTTCTTGTGGCGAGCATCCCAAGAGAATCACCGCCGTCAAAGGTAGAGCAGAGAGCCAGGCATTCCAAGTTCGTATTCGCATCATGGTTGAAAGGGGGCGATCCAGATCGCTCCGTCCTTTCAGAGCCATGCGAAGTACCGAAGGATTCATTGTCCGCCATAGACCTAGGACCTGAATCCTTCGGCCAATCGACTGTCTCTGTGTGATTGCCAATGAACAAAGATGTCAGAGTCGAAGAGATCACTCCGAGAGAACTCCAATCTCGTCTTGCCCAAGATCCAGGATTAAGAATCGTCGATGTCCGAACTCCTTTTGAGTTCCGTCGGTCGCACATCGAGGGATCGATCAACGTGCCGCTCAGCCAAGTCGATGCTGGATTGCCTCTCGATGGTTCTTCAGAATCGGTGGTCTTTGTGTGCCTCTCCGGATCGCGGTCGGCAATGGCGTGTCGCCAGATTTTGGGAAAATCGAAAGTCGTCAATCTCGTTGGTGGGATAGGTGCCTGGCGCGCGGCTGGGTTCCCGCTTGAAAAGGCCCCTCCCTCACCGCGCAGACTCGATCGGCAAACTCACTTGGTAGCCGGTTTGATGCTGGCGGCGGCGCTCCTATTGGCCAATCTGGTCCATCACAACTGGATCTACCTTGCGGCACTCCCGATGTTTGGCCTGCTGTTGGACGCCACGACCGGAATCTGTCCCATGACCTTGATGCTCAAGTCGATGCCTTGGAACCGGGAAAGCCAAAGCGCCTGTCCGAAGACCGCACAAGCATGAGCCCACAACCGGTCGGATCAAGTCCAGTTTAGTTGCCTACAATCTACCAAACGCTTGCTCCAGATCGCGTTCGAGATCGATTACTTCTTCAAGGCCGACCGACATTCGGATGAGCCCATCGCCGATGCCATGCCGAAGGCGCTCCTCAGGAGTGTAGGTCGAGTGGGTCATGCTTGCCGGGTGCTGAACCAGGCTTTCGCAGTCTCCCAAGCTCACCGCCCGCGTAAAGAGCTTGAGTCGATTGATGAAGGCAAGGCCCGCGTCGTGCCCACCCTTCAGGTCCATCGCAATCATCCCACCGAAGCCCGATGCTTGCCGTTTCATGATTTCATGGCCAGGATCGGATTCAAGACCAGGATAGTAGACCCGTTCGACTTCGGGACGGTCTTTCAGCCAAAGCGCCAAACTCATTGCCGAGGCACAGTGACGATCCATGCGCAAAGCGAGCGTTTTGAGCCCGCGTAGCACCAGATGAGCGTCGAATGCGCTCAAGCACGCGCCCGTCATGTCTTTCAGCCCAAACATCCGAACTCGCGTCATCGTTTCACTATCGCCGGCCACGACGCCAGCAATGAGGTCACCATGGCCCGAGAGGTACTTCGTGGCGGAATGCACGGTGAAATTCGCGCCCAGTTCGATCGGACGTTGAAGATAAGGCGAACAATAGGTGTTGTCCACCGCGACCCAAAGACCCGCTTCCTTGGCGATCTTGGAGACCCCGGCAATATCGACGACTCGCATATTGGGATTGGCGGGAGATTCGAAGTAGATCCCCTTCGTGTTCGGTCCGATTGCGGAACGGAGGACTTCAGGGTCGTGGAGGTCCAAATGACGGACCGTAATGCCAAATTCCTGGAGACCATGGTGAAAGAATGAGAACGTGCAGCCGTAGAGCGTTTGATCGGTGAGGAGTTCGTCCCCAGGCCGCAAAAGCGTCCAAAGCAACGCACTGACCGCCCCCATGCCGCTTCCGGTTACAACGGCGTCCTCTGCACCTTCGAGGCAAGCGATCCTAGATTCCACCAGTCTCGTGCCGGGATTGCCCAAGCGTGTGTAGATGTACCCTTCCTCTTCACCCGCGAAACGACGTCCGCCCGATTCAGCCGTCTGAAAGGCATAGGTGCTGCTGACATGAATGGGAGGGGTCAACGCGCCATCGCCCGCATAGGGGTCGTACCCGTGGTGGATCGCTCGGGTTGCAAAACCAGATGACGGGTCCTTCATATCCTTATTGTAGGTAGAAGGGCGCCTGAAATTCTTTGCTATTCCTCCCCATTTTGGGGTTCTATAAGCAAGAATCACTTATGATATTAAAGAATCATATAAGATATTTGCGTGGACACGATCGACACCCAGATTCTTGAGCTGCTTCAGGACCAAGGAAGGCTGGCGGTCTCGGAATTGGCCGAGCGAGTCGGTCTCAGCGAGGCGCCCACTTGGCGAAGGTTGAAAAGGTTAGAGGAGAACGGCCTGATTTCCGGCTACCACGCCAAACTCGACCGCAAGGCGCTGGGCTACGGGGTCTTCGCGATCGTCAGTGTTCGATTCTCGATCCATGACCTGCAGCTTGCCGAGAACTTTGCAAACACGATTCGGGACCTGAATTGCGTCCAGACATGTCACAACGTCACGGGAGATGTGGACTACATCCTAACCGTGGTCACCAGAAACCTTGAGGACTATGAGCGATTCACGCTGACTCTGCGCGGCATTCCAGGGGTGACTTCGATTCAAACGCACCTGAGTCTACGCGAACTGAAGTCGACCGGACATTTGAGCCCCCGCTAATCCGAACAACCTGATAAGATGAGGGGCCAGAGCGTCGACTTCAAATTCCCGCGAAGGAAAGTACCGTCAAGCCCTGGAATTCGTTGGACGACATGCCTGGAATAGGTTCGCCGCAAAGGGAAATCACCGTGGATTCATCCCCCCAAACCATCGATCCCCAAGAAGCGCTTGCGAGTATCGAAGCAGCGTTCGAGCATTTGCGAGCCCACTTCTTCGGCCGGGACGCCGTTCTCGAACAGATCCTCTACGCTCTGTTGACCAAAGAGCATGCCTTGATCATTGGCGATCGCGGGCTGGCCAAGTCCCGATTGGCCCGCAGCGTGTTCGCGCAATTTGAAGCGACCAGGCCACCTTTCTCTCTGCAATTGACGAGATCGACCTCGGTTGGGCAATTGGTGGGAGGACTGGACCTGGTCGCATTCGAGCGTGGCACCTATATCCATAATCTCGACGGCTATATCGTCAAGGCAAATTTTGCGTTCCTCGATGAACTCTTCGACGCAAACGACTTCGTGCTTCGCGCACTCAATGGAATCCTGAATGAACGCGAGTTCTTGAATGGGCCGCAGATCGAACCCGCCGTCCTTCACACCGCGATTGGAACGACGAACTTCATCCGGGACACACGCGAAAGCCGTGCGGTGTTGGACCGTCTGCTCTTCAAATGCGTGGTTCATCGCGCCGAAAGCACTCTCGAACGATTTGCGATCCGCCGCGAATTCATCACATCCCATGGCGGAACCGTCAACGCGGCGTCGGGGAAGGCGATTCCGTACGCCTATCTGAACAAACTCAGCCGCATCATCCAGGGCGAGTCCCCCAACCACTCCATCAAGGCCCCGCCGCACATCTTGGTGATGTTGGATCAGATCATCAGCGACTTTGAGAAGGAGGTCAGCGAGAAGCGCTCCGATGAGCGTTTCGTCTACAGCGACCGATCCAAGAACAAGGCGATCCACGTTGTGATGGCCTCCGCTCTGCGCAGCGGGAGAACGACCGCCGAGGTTCGAGATCTGGCCGCCCTGCGTTTCCTCATTCCGACGGTGGGGAGTCGGGATGAGGAGGAGGTCTTCAACCATGCTCTCGATCTGACGGTAAAAGCATTTACTTCGCGTGATCGAGAATCCGTGGACCAAGCGGCAGCCATTGTGGACCTGGTGCAAGAGGCGGTCGAGCGCCATCGGTTGGGGACCTTGAACGAACCGAACTGGTCGGAGAGGATGAAGACGAGGTTCGGGAAGTGGATTCACCGCGATTCGAGCCTGACGTTGAGTTCGCTCATGGAAGAGGCACGAGCCTTGAGCGCCGACCATGCGGTGATGATCAAGCTAAAAGAGGAAGTCTTGGCGAAGGTGCGCGACGCCCACGAGAAGCATCACATCGCCTTCGAGCAGAAGCTATGACCCAGACATTCGAGTGGTGAATCGATGCCGCTACTGAAGGTCGAAGACGTTGTCTCCTACGTGATCGGCGACGAAAAGGTGCGCGAGCATCTTCGACGGTCGGAGATCCAGCGGGCCCGGTTGGGCTTTCGAGACTATGCGGCTCGATTTGGGATATACGATCTTGGCGAGCTGTCGGACAGCCAGCTCTTCGCAATCGCGGCGGCTCGAAACTGCTCGCCAATCATCGATCTGCTGCAGATTCCCCGGGGGAAAGACCAACTTGGACAGAATGCCTACGCCAGTTACGACTTGCACCGTCGCAAGACTTCGTTGAGCCCCGCCATCAATGCGTTCGTCACCTCGGCTCCCAGCAGCGATCAAGAATGGGAGGTTTTGCATGATCCTGAAGACATCCCCCATGCGATTCCCGAGGACCTGTTGCTGCGACGTCGAGCGCCTCGGGAATTCCTGAGGAGACTGACCGAGCGAGAGTTGCTTCGTTCCGCTTGGATCCAAGAGGACTTCGACGACCTTAACTCAAGGCCACTCGACAGCCCGGACCCAAGCATGCGCCCCGATGAAAGTCGGTCGATGGAGGATGCCAGGCCGTTCGGCTATCTGCTGCTGGACGCCAGCGAATCGATGGGAACGGGGCGGGATCGTCGGGATGAGGTGGCTCGGGGCTTGGCGCTTGCCTATTTGCTGTCTCAGTACGAAGCCGGAAATCCAACCACGCTCTATCTGTTTCGCCATGAGTTGAGTCCAACATTCGGTGGAGAGACGCGGGCGCAATTCGAAGCCGCCGTGGCCGCCGTATTGGCTCATTCCCATGAAGGGATGACGAACTTGCAAAGCGCGCTTCAACTCCTGTCGACCGTGATGAGCACTCAGCAGCAGAGAGTAGATATCGCCCTTATCACGGACGGCGTCACCCGCCTAACCGAGAATCCGCTGGGGGACTGCCACCTTCACACGTTTTTGGTCGGCGTGAGGCCCGAAGAGTTCGATGAGATCGGCGGCGCGCAATACCAGGATTCGCTACTTCAACTTCGAACATGGAGTGATTTCATGTTCCGGATCGACCCTGCGGTCATGCGAAACGCTTCCATCCCGCGCCGTGAAGACGTGCTTGATTTTGGCCGCATCGTCTATGGCATTCGGGAGGAGCTAGAGGCGGTTGCCACGCCCGAAATGGTGCATCGAATTCAGAATCGATTGAGAAATTTGGTGCGGTTCGTTTCGAGGTATCGGGAATTCCATGGAGTTGGAGACGGCGAGATCGACGCTCTTTGGCAAGAATCGCGCGCGCTCGCCGAGTCCCTTGGCAAGTCTGAGCCGTCGTCGATCGTGATGCGCAATACGACCGGATGGTCTCCATTGGACAAGGACCTTGCGATCGCTTTGGAAAGTCGAGAGTTGGCAACCGTCCTCGATACGGTTCCTCAAGGCACCAAGTGGAGTTTCCGAGTCTATGTCCCGCCCAAGACCCTGAGTCCATGGGAGATGTTGAAGCTTCTGTGGCGAGCGATCAGGGCGCGCCTGAAGCTGAAATCGCGGGGTCGGGATTTACGAGCGAGGGCAAAGAAGCTCTCGGAAGCTCTCGGACTGGGACAAGAGGCATCCACCTCTGAATCCAGCGAAGATTAGTTGCTCGCTGGTTGCCGAGATCCAATCGATGATCGCTTCTGCCAATTTTGTTATGTCTTGCAAGGTTAGAAGCTTCTGATTGAGTTCCACCGAACAGGCGATCTGCACTTCGACCTGCGCGCTCACTGCTTCGGTTTGAGCCGATTTCCTGTGGTCAATTCCAACGGCATCCAAAGAGGACTGTCTCCCGCCATACTCGGACCATGGAGTCCAACGCTCTCTCTATCGACCGATCGAGGTTGGACCTCGTCGGTCAAATCGTTGAAGTCCGATGGGCAGTAGGGCATCCCTTCGCAAAGAAGCAGTGCGAGCAATGCGTTTACGCGGTTCGAGGCATCGATCACGACATGATTTGCCTTTGCCTCGTCTATGACGCTTGTGACGGTGTCCACAAGTCGGATGCCGTTTACTGGGTCAACATTCTTGCGATCCAATACATGCGCGTGCTAAGCGAAAGAGATGCGAAATCGCGGATCGACTTTTTCGAGCGGCAGTTCGAATTAGATCGGCCCCGAGACTGATCGCCTGGCGCGATTGTCGCGCAGGCAAGGAGACTGCTGGTGACGCCAAAAAACCGCGATCTGACGATGCCGCCCGATCTCACCCAAGATCGAGCGACTGGCCCAATTCGAGTCAGAAGGCCGATCTATCTCGACCTCCTTCCTCCCTGCAACAATGCCTGCCCGGCCGGGGAGAATATTCAGGCTTGGCTCGCGAAAGTCACGGAAGGCGATGATCGGGGGGCTTGGGAGATCTTGGTTCAAGACAATCCGATGCCTGCCGTCCATGGTCGCGTCTGCTATCACCCCTGCGAAACCAGCTGCAATCGAGGCAAGCTTGAAAGCCCAGTGAGCATCCACGCCGTCGAGCGATATCTGGGGGACCTTGCGCTTGCCGAACGTTGGCCCTATCCCAAGCCCATAAAGTCGACGGGACGGCGCGTTCTCGTCGTTGGAGCCGGACCGGCAGGCCTCTCTTGCGCCTATCACCTGCGTCGGCTTGGCCACTCCGTTGTGATCCATGAGGCTGGACCCGTTGCCGGGGGCATGATGCACTTCGGCATCCCTGCCTACCGACTTCCGCGAAACATCCTCGATGGGGAGGTCGCCCGGATCATCGACATGGGTGTCGAACTCGTGCTGAACCACAAAGTCGCCGACTTGGATGAGGAGATGAAGGCCGGCAAGTTCGATGCCGCCTTTCTCGCCATCGGCGCCGGTCTCGGTAAGAAAACGGCCATTCCCTCCCGCGATGCCGGAAAGATCCTCGATGCGGTGAGCTTCTTGAAGGACGTCGAAATGGGCGAAACGCCGAAACTGGGACGTCGCGTGGCGATCTACGGCGGAGGCAACACGGCGATGGATGCCGCTCGCGTCGCCCGTCGCCTGGGTGTCGAGCCCCTCATCATCTACCGTCGCGACCGTGACCATATGCCCGCTC
>JADZBW010000116.1 GCA_020851885.1 Fimbriimonadaceae bacterium
AATTCGATGGTTGGGCCCACGAGGTTTGATCGCCTCATTGAACCAGTCCGGGTCTTCCAGGTCCAGGTTTGCAATGAGTTGTGGCGCAAGATCTTCAAATCCAAGGTCTTCTTCGGTGATCAGCGCCATCTTCTCCGCGCTGTAAAACTCCAGGCAGATCAGATCGATGTTGAATGCCTCGATCCGATCCAGATCCAGCCAATCCACACGGGCAATTGGCTCCCCAGCATCGGAAACCAACTCAAACCCTTCGGGATGGATGAGGATTCTTCCCACGCGAGAATTATGACCTGGTTGGTTGAAGCCAGAGCCGGTTAAGTTGGCGTGAAATGGAATAGAGAAGTCCCAATCTTCCCAAAACAGTCCAGATTGATGTCACAATGATGGAGACGGAAGCGGTCGCGCGATGTGGGTGCCGCCCAGTGGGTGCGAACCGAAGAAGACCATGAGTGAGCAAATCCTAGACAAGAGCACTGAGCTGCTCGAACAATTCGCCAATCGAGAGTACGAGCACGGCTGGAGCGCCGATATCGAGTCCGACACGCTTCCGCCCGGCCTGAATGAGGATGTCATTCGTGCCATCTCTGCAAAAAAGGGAGAGCCCCAATGGTTGCTCGACTGGCGCCTCAAGGCATATGCGCACTTCCTCACCATGAAAGAGCCTAAGTGGCCCAATGTCCACTATGAACCGGTCGATCTCCAGTCCATCAGTTACTATTCGGCACCTAAAAAGAAGCCCGTTCTGAACTCACTGGATGACGCCGATCCCGAGATTCTGCGCACCTTTCAGAAGCTCGGAATTCCGGTCGAGGAACAAAAGGTCCTTCTGAACGTCAAGGGCGCGGCCGCGAGTGCAGCCGACGCTCTGATCAGTTCGGGATCGTTAGGAGGTTCGGACCCGAACCAGCTGGAACCAAACCGTACCAACCCGAGCGCATTGAGTGGGGTTGCCGTCGATGCGGTCATCGATTCCGTTTCCGTCGTCACCACTTTCAAAGAGAAGCTCAAAGAGCTGGGCATCCTCTTTATGAGCATCCAAGAAGCGGTTAAGGAACACTCCGAGCTGGTGCAGAAGTACCTTGGCTCTGTGGTGCCTTATAGCGACAACTACTACGCAATGCTTAACAGCGCGGTCTTCTCGGATGGCTCCTTCGTCTATGTGCCCAAGGGCGTTCGCTGCCCGATGGAACTCAGCACCTACTTCCGAATCAACGCTGAGAACACCGGCCAATTCGAGCGAACCCTCATCATCGCGGAGGAGGGCGCGTTCGTCTCCTACTTGGAAGGTTGCACCGCTCCCATGCGCGATGAGAATCAGCTGCATGCCGCCGTTGTGGAGCTAATCGCGACGGGCGACGATGCGACAATCAAGTACAGCACCGTTCAAAACTGGTATCCCGGCGATCCAAAGACCGGCAAGGGCGGCATCTTCAACTTCGTCACCAAGCGCGCGATGGCCGCTGGTCGCCGTTCCAAAATCACTTGGACGCAGGTCGAAACCGGCTCTGCCATCACATGGAAATACCCGAGTGTCATCCTCAAAGGCGACGATACGATTGGCGAGTTCTATTCAGTAGCCCTCACTGCTAATAAACAACAGGCCGATACGGGCACGAAGATGATCCACATCGGGAAGCGATCGAGGTCCACCATCGTTGCGAAAGGAATCTCGGCCGGAAACGGTCAGAACACTTATCGTGGCCTGGTTAAGGTCAATCCTGGCGCCGACAACGCCCGCAACTACTCCCAGTGCGACTCTATGCTTATGGGCGATCGCTGCGGAGCCCACACATTCCCCTACATCGAGGTCAAAAACCCCACCGCGATCGTGGAGCATGAGGCGTCGACCTCCAAGATTGGCGAGGATCAGATCTTCTACTGCAACCAGCGTGGAATTCCCACCGAAGACGCGGTGAACATGATCGTCAGTGGTTTCTGTAAGGATGTCTTCCGAGAACTCCCGATGGAGTTTGCGGTCGAGGCGCAGAAACTTCTGGGAGTGAGCCTTGAAGGATCGGTCGGCTGATTCTGAGCAATCCCTTTCCTAGGAATTCTGGGTGGGTAGGACATGCGTGATGGCATCTGGCGACGTGGTACAAGATCGGAACAGATGCGAGGAAATCAGCGAATGAACTCGTCTCTGAACACTGCCGTTCCTGCCTAAGTCGAGCCTTTTACGCAGCCTATTCTAAGGTGAGTCATGGCCTTCAAGGCGTTCCCGGTGTAAGTTTCAAGAAGGACAGAGAAGGTCTCATCCCGCTGAGGTTGGGACTGGTGGCATCCGGAAATTGATCGAGATGCCTATGCCAATCATGAAGCAGCCCGAGCGTCAGTAACTATCGGAACTGGTCGGTCGGCTTTACACCTTAGAAATAATCGCCGACGATAAACCGACAATTGAAGTCGATGCTCAAGACGCCCGAGAAGCCCTTGCGATCATGAGAAAGATTTTTGAATCCTTCTAGAAAGAACACAGAACAAGATGCCCAAAGAACCACAGGTCAAGGCAATCCTCACGGAAGTGAAAAACCGAATCAAGGCGGCGCGCTTGCCACTTCTTCCCAATACGAGCCGCCTGATTGGTAAGGACCCGGTAATCCCCCGAGCGATTTGAATATCTACTTCAGTTCGCCATGCTTCATGATCGCACCCCAAACGGTGGTCGCCCCGCTGTCCATCCGAGTCCAGATGGCCGCGATCTGCCCGCCATGAGCGGAGATGTTGTTGTAATCGCCGATGAACCGGTCCTGCCTCGGGACGAAGGGCGATTGGCTGATTTTCCGCTCTTTGAACGACTTCCCACCATCCGTCGACCAGGCCAGGTAAACGTCGGTCTCATTGCCTTCATGTTCCCGACGATCGTAAAAAACCACATAGAGGTAGCCGGTCGTTTGGTCGATGGCGATCCAGGGAAAGAACTGCTGCTTGCCGGATTTGTCCTGGTTGACTCTCGCCGGTTTGGACCAGGTCTGGCCCTTATCGCTCGACTGAATGAGGAAGACATCGGTATCGCTTTCGCCAAATCGCTGGTCGGCAAAGAGAATGGATAGGGTTCCCTTATGCGGGCCAGGGCTGTTGTCCACCACGAGCACGGGCATGCCGTTGCAACGGTTGATTCCGGGGATCTTCATGTCCCAACCGCCGACATGGCTTGCGGCCAGTTTGTCCTTTTCCATCCAGGTCTTTCCGCCATCGGTCGACTTGTCGAAGAAGATCTTGCCTTGATTGGACCAGGCTACGTAGATGTTGCCATCTGCGTCCACCGCAGGAACCGCGCCCTCGGTCGTGTCGTCGCTGTCCAAGCAGTCGCCTGAAATCTCATTGATCCTTTGGGCCGCGCTCCAAGTCTCGCCTGCATCCTCGGACTTGCTGAACATGATGTTCGACTTGTGCTCGGGAGCGCGCGAGCCGTACTTGTCGAACTGCGTCCACGTCACATAGAGCCAGGGTTTGGTGGGATGGGCCACCGCCCAATGCTTGTCCTGGTCGGCGGGAGGGTTATGGCCGATTCCCGCACCCTTGGACCAGGTCTTTCCGCCATCGGTCGACTTCTGGCACACGATGCGGTCGATCCATCCATCGCCGCCCGTATTCGAGAGGTGGAAGTAGTAGAAGTTGCCATCTGCGTCGGAGATGATCGTCGGGTCGCCATGCACGCCAAAGGTCGAGGTGATCTGCTGGTCCGCCCAGGTCTTGCCTCCGTCGGCGGAGCTTAAAGCACGATCCAAGATGACCCCGGCGACGATCTTACTGGGGTCTTTCTGGCTAATCGCGATGCTTGGTTCGCAAGGCGGCATGGAGCCACCACTGCCCGCGATCAGGACGTTGGAGATCTTCGTCTGCTGAACGGAAGAGGTCACCACGGCAGCACCGCCGCCAATCAGGAGAAGCCAAAGCGCGGATCGCATATGGGAATCCTACCGCGAATTGGATCTCAGCCTACAAGTGCGAGGGTTGAGACACACCCAAGCCAGTCCGTTCATCAGTTATCCGACAAGGGCCGATTCTCGAAGGCTTGGGTCTAGAGCGAGTGTCGATGGCCCCGGCACGGAACTACCGGGGCTCACCCGTGACGATTGAGCCTAGTTCAACCTAATACGTAGCGAGTCCATCGCAACCGCCCCGGGGAATCCAGGGATGCCACCCAAGATCTCAACCCGACGCCACTTGGGGAATGTCTGAAATCCGATCCATTGAAAAGTTCCGGTCAGCGGAACGGTGGCCGATCCCACTGGATTGTTGAAAGCGTCATAGAACCGGAAGGACACCGTGGGCGAGAACACCCCCAGTACACCGGCTCGGAAGAAACCACCGAATCGACGCATTGGCAGCAGAGTCTGGATTTGCACGTCGACTTGGTCTCCAAAGAGTACGTGCGGCGCGGTGTTCGCGCCGACAAACGGCTGGACGGCCAAACTGCCCGAGGTACCAATGCGGCTCATCAGCGCGGGGGTGACAAAGACGGGAAGGGTGTTGTACGAGCCCTGGATCGTCGTATCGAAATTCTCTCGGAACGGTGCGGGCGTCGCAAAAAACGCATTTGGGAAGATAACGGCTTGAGAGGCCGCGGCGAGGGTCAAGAGCGCAAAAACAAGAGTCTTCTTCATAGCAAATCCTTCTGGGGATTAGTCGCAATTGGGATGCATGAAGTTCCGGAAACCTGGTATTTCAGGTTCCCTGGGGAAGGCGCGACCGTCTGACTGAGGGTACCGATCCCGGCCGAGGAGGTCGAAAGCCCATCTCGGTGGAGATTGGATTCCAAACTCGTTCGATGCTTCCATGCGACCGGTCGTTTCTTGGATTGAGGAAACCATGGCCAACCTGGACATATTCTTGGCTCCTTGCCTGGGAAGACGCTAGAATAGGTCCCCATGAACGTCGAGATGAAATCCGAGTTTCCAGTGACCGATGAAGCCTGCAAGTCCGCGACTGGCAAGTCCCTTTCCGAGTGGTCGGTTGAACTGTCTGACCACCCCGAGTTTGTGGGTAAACGTCGCGAAGCGATCAACTGGCTTTGGGACCAAGTCGGACGAAATCCAACCGGGGTCTGGTGGGGCACGACGATCTGGGTGGAACATGAGCGCCGGATTGGCAAACTCCAAAAGGATGGACGGATCGAGGGATACGGCATTTGCTCGACCAAAACCGTGGTTGCACCGGTGGACAAGGTGCTTTCAGCGGTCGCCCAGAAGATTCCGAACATCACGAAAATCCGCGACGGCAAGGGGATTCGGGCGAAGTGGCAGACTCCAGGCTGCAATGACGAAACCGACATCGACGCGGTGTTTGTCGAGAATGCCGGAAAAACGGCAATCACCCTCAATCACAATCGAATCCAGACGCGCGAGGAAGCCGACGGATTGCGTCGGTTTTGGTCCGAATGCCTCGGCGAAATCAAGAACCGTCTGGAGAGCTAGTAGCCCTGTATCCGAGAACAAGCTCCAACGTCGCGCCAAGCGTCAGGTCCGTGTTGTCGATGACGAGCCAATCTGGTGGAACCCCAACGCGATAGGCGTCGTTCGTGAAGCGAATCGTCTCGTCCAGGATCGTTGGATCGAATGACTTGTTCGTGCGCTCACGATTGCGCCGAAGGTTCTCTTCGAGGCTGGGCAATAGCAATATTTGGCGAACATCGCGCCCGGGCAGTTCAAGCTCGATGAGTTCCTGGAGCCGTTGCGGATTTCGGCAGTGATCGACAGTCACGACAAATCCGCCGTCCGCGTAACGCTTGGCAACGTCGCAAGCCGCCGATTCTGCGATCCGAAACTGGCGTTCGGTTTCCTCAGACCAAGGCACTGGCTCCGAGAGCCCGCTTGAGACCCACAAGCGAAGATCGTCCACCGGAAGATGCACGCCAAATTCAAAGGTCTCAGCGAGGGCCGCGCAAAGGGTGCTCTTCCCGCTGCCAGGCGGCCCCGTGATGAAGTAGATCGACATCGAAATCGAATCATGACACGGATTCACCAGGTAATTTGAGGCGGTGCTTACCATGCTTTTGGCAACC
>JADZBW010000117.1 GCA_020851885.1 Fimbriimonadaceae bacterium
GACGAAGACACCCTCCGCATCCTGCTTGACGATCTTGTGGTCCAGGTGACGAACCTTCGTGCCGTATTTGGCGGGATCCTCGCGGCTGTTCGCATAGCGGCTAAAGGCTTGCAGCAGGGAGGTGACCCCACCTTTCTTGACGATCTCGGTCAGATTCAACCGATAGACGTCGATCCCAAGTTTCTCATTGGCGAGAAACCCATCGATCTGGAACGACGGCTGCTCCTTCGGCAAAAACACCTTCTGACTGGCATTCAAATTGAGGTAGGGCTCGGTCGGCTTCAACAAGAGTTCAACGACCGTGGGCTTGCCTTCGCCAATTGTCACCCTCTCGGCATCGAACGAGTGGGCCTTTGCATTGGCGGTAATCGTGTAATCGCCGGAAGGCATATTGCGAATGAAGAATCGGCCCTTCTCATCCGATTCGAGGCGATATCTGCGAGCGGATTCGTTTTGATCCTCTTCAGTCGGGCTCAGATAGACCTCCACCCCTTTCAGAGTGCGGCCATTCTCCTTGAGCATCACCTTGCCTTCGATGCCACCAACGGGGACTTCCTCCGTGATGCCGAATGCAAGCAGTCCAGCAGCGATGGCTCCAGCGGCGACGAGGGCCAGAACCCTTGTCGAAGCGGCGGCCCTTTGAGTCGTGGATTCGTTCATTGAGATTCCGATGTGCCCTCAGGCTTTGAGACCATGGCGATGAGAATTGCCAAGACGGCGCCGACCCCCGCCATCCAATAAAACGCGGCCTGTTTGGACTCGCGAGTCATATCGAGCAGGTTCTCCAGCCAGCCATAGCTGGTGGCCACCAGCGCGGCCATTCCGCCCGTCATCAGCAGTGGAAGCAGATTGGAACCGTTCCGAAGTCCCTCGACAAGGGCGGCAAATCCCAGGCCCACGACAAAACCGACGATGCCCTTCGCACCCAAAACGACGGCCATTGCAATCGGAATCAACCCGATCGTCAGCGCCCATAGGACCCGGCCCAAACCAAAGCGCGCCACGGATTCAGATCGCGTTGCCAGCCATTCCGACGGCAACAGGGCGGACACCATGCCAATGGCAATACCGATCACCGCGTAATGCTGGCCGATGTCGAGGGCACGCGTCGCCTCCGGGTGGGCTTCTCGAAGCACTCGATAGAACGCGAGCCCCAGGAGGGGGCCGGTACTCAAGAGAGCGCGAGGGTTGCCCAGGATCATGAGCGTCCCGACGGCGCCGATCGCGGCGATCGCGATTCCAAATCCCTTCAAATAGGAGAACGCAAGCGTGGCGATGCCGATCCAGATGATCCCACCAAAGAGAAAGGAGAGCGTATCGTCGCGGCCATCCGGCCGGACAACCCAGTTCAGAACTCCTCCCGCCAATATCGATCCACCGAAGATCAGCCACGCGGCCTGACTCTCTACCAGGCGGGCTCCGACGACGTAACCCAGAATCACCAGCACCCCAATCGCAACCAGACTCGCCATGGCGCCCAAGGATTCCTTCTCTCGATCTCCGCCTTTGTTGGCCACATTGGCAAGCAGAGCCGAAACCGCCAGTGCAAGGCCAAGCATCGTTCCCGAGATCGCTCCCGCGTCGCTGGCGAGGCCCTTCTTCCCCATCAAATCGGTAGCGATGAATAGGCTGGCCAACAGTGCCGTTCCCACCGGTAATCCGACTTTCCTGACCGAATCGGTGATCGACCAGGCTCCAATCGCAAGGCCTGCGATCAGGGCTAATTGCGCCTCGAACTGATAGCTCGGATCAAGCCAACCCGCGAATCCGGCAATCGCCGCGGCAAGGCCCGGCGCCGCCGCCCACCCGCTTCTCAGTCCCTCCAAGATGCGACAGATGCCCATCAGAGCTATACCGACCCCAAACGCAATGGCGCAGGGCAGGAGATTGGCGTAGTCGGCACGCCAATACCAACCAGACGCAAGGGCGATCAGGACGAGAAGTACAGGGGCTGGAAAACCACTCCTTGTCGGCCTGACGGTAGATGGTGAGGACAGCGCCAGTGAAACGATGGCTACTGCGAGCGCGATCAAGGGAAAGGCAGTGTTCATATTAAGTTGTCGATTAGCCTGATTGTCGAACAATTTACGCGCAATAGACGCAATCGTAACGAGATATTTTGAAAATATCTCGATTGATCGTCTTGAAAGACAATTGCTAAGCGCTTGCAGGCTTTGACAACATCGCCGTGAGGTCGCGAACGATACATGTCACGAGGAGGCCATTGGGGGTTTTGGTGGCGCTCAACGCCGTGGCAATTGGGAATTCCGTGCCGTCCTTCCGAAGGGCCATCGTTGCCAAATGTTCGCCCATTTGGCGCTTGATCGGGTTTGAGTTGTACTCGTCGCGGTTCTCGACATGGGCCGGTCGGTAACGCTCCGGAATCAGCTTTTCGACACTCATTCCCACAAATTCCTGTTGTGTGAAGCCAAACATCTCGGTCGATTGAGCATTGGCGAACTGAATGGTCCCGTCGGCCGAAATGAGCAAGATCGCGTCGGGCGCACTCTCGATCAATCCGCGAAACATCTCAAGACTCACTCGGAGCATTTGCTCGGTCTTGGTGTGCTGCTCGATCTCTTTGATCAGAATCTTGTTCTCTTCCTTGAGTCGACCGACGACGTGCTCCGCCTCTGCCCTCAAGTATTTCGCCACGAGCTCGGTTCGATTGAAGGGCCCCAGCTTAATGCGGACCCTTCCCCAATAAGTTCCAACGGTTGCCAAGCTAATTCCCAAATTGTTGGCAATTGCCTGGTCGGTGTGGCCTTTCGCCGCCAGCTGAAGCAGCTGACGCTCTCGGCCAGAAAGGCCATCGAGGTATTCACGATCGGTCTGCGCCGGAAGATTTGAGCCCATCTCGCTAAATAATATCTCATTGCGTCATTGGAAACCATGACAGGGACCCTATGACGGGCAATTGCCGACTTGCAGGATAGCTTCCCTGGTCCCAATATGGAATCACGTGGGGCCACCGATCGACCCGGGAGACAAACCTTGCAAGAGCTGAATAGCACCCTCAACCTTCGCTCGGTGTTGGAGCGCGCCGTTTCCAACAGCGTCACCGGGGCCAAAAACCGACCGGTCGAGTGGCTTCCCACGTATGACGTCCGGCACACATCCAAGGAAACCTTCATCTATGTCGATCTACCCGGCATGGATGGCAAGAACATCAATATCGAGTGTGTCGATCAGATGGTCATCGTCTCCGGGGTCCGAGAGTTTGTGCAGGAACAACAATTCGAGGAGGAATTCACTCGCGTTGGGAGATCCTATGGCGAGTTTCGGTGCGAGATTCCCCTGCCATTCAATGCAAACGCTTCAAAAACCTCGGCGAAGTATCGACGCGGTGTCTTAAGGCTTCGCGTACCCATCAAGCCTCGAGTCAATCGAGCGGCGATCTCTCAGGAGATGTAGTCATGAAAGCTGTTATTGGTATCGATGCTGCCGGTGCCTACGAGCCTGCACTCAGGCTCTTTGCGCGCCTCAAGTTTCCGAATCCCGAGCCCCACTTGATCAACGTTGCCGACCTTGTGATGCCCTACACTTCCTTTGGCGTCCCTCCCGCCTTGGAAGCAACCAACCAATTCGTCGAAGGGCTGAGGCAGGCGGGTGAGTGCGCAGTCAAGGAAGCGCGATGCATTGCCAAGACCTATGGACTCACTTGCGAATCGGCGGTCATCTCCGGGCCGAGCGTGCTCACGATTCTCGATGAATCCGATCGGTTTGGCGCAGATCTCATTTCCGTCGCATCGACGCGAAAAGGAGCCTTCGCCACCATCTTCACCGGAAGCATGAGCAGAAGCATCGTTTCCAGTTCCCGCCATTCGATTCTCGTGGCCAAGGAAGGCGTCAAAACCGACGGTCCAGTGGAATGCGTGCTCGCTACGGATCATTCCCATTACGCCGATCGAGCGATCGACCAGTTCCTTGCGCTCAAGCCAGCCGGGATCTCCAAAATTCACGTCGTGACTGCCTTTGATATCAGCATCAAGGAAACGGAGATTCTCTACGCCGATCTTCCCGAGCTAGATGGCCATATCGATCAGTGGATCGAAGGCAAGCTGACCGAAAAGTCCAAAGCGCTTGTCGGGAAGCTCTCTCAGCATGGGTATATCGCCGACTACTCCCTGAAGCAGGGCAATCCGAATTCCGTGATCGCCGACGAAATGACGCGCACCCATTCTGAGATGCTGATTCTCGGAGCACAAGGGCACGGATTTCTCGATCGCCTCTTTGTGGGCAGCGTTTCGTTCCATCAGTTGGTGGCAGAGCCTTATTCGGTGTTGATCATGCGACCTCGATAAAAAGGTCTCGAAACGATGCACACTGTGAAGCGATGCTGAGCCTGTTGAGATTCGCCTTCTCGATCCCACTCGTGATCTTGGCTTTTTCATTTCAAACGGAGTCGCCAACCTATGGAGACTCGATCCGGCCGATTCTTGCGAAGAAGTGTGCGGCTTGCCACTACGAGGGTGGAAGCGCCCCATTTCCGCTTCAGACCTATGCTCAAACCAAAAAGCGAGGCGACTTGGTCAGACTCGTTTCACTTACCGGCCAGATGCCCCCAACCGATGCCACTTCCGACCTCGGCGAATTGACTCCGCACTTGGCCCTCACTCCGCCCGAGCTGAAGGTTGTTCAAGATTGGTACAGAGCCGGAATGCCGGAAGGGCCGAAAACCCCTGAAATTCTCGCCGACCTCACGTCGAGCGGTGAAACGACTTTCGATCGGTTTGTCGCCGTCGGGCAGGGACAGAGCTTTCCTGCCGAGGGTCGGTGGGCTCGCGCGGTCTATGCCTTGCCAAGCCTTGGCATCCGCAATCTCAGTGGGTTCACCTTCAAACCACTCGCGCCCAAGGCGGTACGCCAAGCCGCCCTGGCGATCCAACGCAAAGGCGAGCCCATTCCATTCACCAGCACCGGTATTCGTCCTGGAACCTTGGTCGCCACCTGGGCGCCTGGCTACTATACGTGGGGTGCGTCGAAGGCCTGTTTCCCGCTCGAAACGGGCGACAAGCTGTGGCTGCAGGTCAGAGCCGTACCCACTGGCAAAGTCGAACTTGCAGGTGGATTGATTGGATTCAAATCGCTTGGCGCCGGAAATCTCATCAAAACGAAGACCTTGGGCACCAAAGATATCTCCATCCCGGCCGAGGCTCAGATTCACCTCCGCGATGAGTGGACGCTTGAAGAAGATATCGACCTGCTTTCGATCTTCCCAGAGTCTCGATTCACCACCGAGCAAGTTCGAGCGACGGCCATCGAGAACGGACAGGAGAAGCTCCTGCTCGTCGTATTGACCTGGGACGCGGTCTGGCCGGGAGCCTACAACTTCAAGAATGCCGTCCATCTGAGAAAAGGCACGAAGATTGTCTGGGAAGCGTTGATCAACAATAGCCGCCATGGACACTTCGCCGATGGCGGCAAGACGAAGAACGTCGGGTTCGGACCTTATTCGGACAACGAAATCTTCTGGTGCCACCTACAATACGTGTCAAGGAAACCATGATCCTCACCTCACTCCTCGCCATTAGCTTGATGACTGGCCAGATGAAGCCAATCCCAGACAAGCCACTGAGCCCCATCCACCTCAAGGACGTGGCGGGCGTATCACGGACCATCCCGGGGGCATCCGTTGCCACCGTCCTGCTCTTCACGGCGACGGACTGCCCGATCGCCAATCGAATGTCGCCGGTCTTTGGAAGGATCGTGAAAGACTTCTCCGCCAAGGGAATCGAGTTTATTTACGTCTATATCGATCCCACACAGACTCCTGTGCAAGTCGCAAAGCACCTTATCGAATACAAATTAGGTGCCCCGGGGATTCTCGATCTAAAACACGTCATCGTTAAGGCAACGGGGGCCACCGTAACCCCAGAGGCGGTGATTTTGGACCGCGTCGGAATGATGCTTTATCGCGGAAGGATCAACGATCTGTTCCTCGAACACGGCCGGGCTCGGAAAGCAGCGATCCGCGAGGACCTTCGCATCGCCTTGAAAGAGATATTGGCCGGAAAGCAGGTCAGTGTTTCCCAGACTCCAGCGCTAGGTTGCTCCATTCCGGACTTCGGGCTGTAGACCCTATAGGTCGAGGCAATACCACGCGTCGCAAGGGCCATAGCCGGGATGGGCCATTTTCGCTCCGCATCGTGGCCCCCAAAAAAGGTAATTTCGAATCCAAATGGGAGAGACCAACGCTCAGCAGATTTTTGTCGGCAAAGGGGACATGGCTGTTTTCCTCTTGCCAAAGTTCGGCAACCGCCATGGCCTGATCGCCGGCGCAACCGGTACGGGCAAAACGGTGACCCTTCAGATTCTGGCGGAAGGGCTCAGCAAGATCGGCGTTCCCATCTTCATGGCCGATGTCAAGGGCGACCTCGCCGGGATGGCGATGCCGGGCGGCGGCAAGCCGAAACTCGAGGAGCGGGCCCAACAGATTGGACTCGCGAACTACACCTATGAGAGTTCGCCCGTGGTCTTCTGGGACCTTTACGGCGAGCAGGGACATCCGATTCGCTCGACGGTCTCCGAGATCGGCCCCCTCATGCTCGCGAGAATGATGGACCTCAACGATGTTCAAGAGGGAGTTCTGAACATCGCCTTCCGAGTGGCCGATGAAAAGGGCCTGCTCCTCCTCGATCTCAAGGACCTTCGAGCCATCCTCGCCGAGATATCCGAGCATGCCGACGAGCTTCAGCGCGAATACGGGAATGTCAGCGCGACTTCGGTTGGCGCCATCCAGCGCAGCTTGCTGGTACTAGAGGAGCAGGGGGCCACCCACTTCTTTGGGGAGCCCGCGCTGGACATTCGGGACTTCATGAGAACCACCTTCGACGGTAAGGGGATCGTCAATATCCTGGCGGCCGACAAGCTCATGATGAGTCCTCGGCTGTACGCCACTTTCCTTCTTTGGCTACTCAGCGAGTTGTTTGAGGACTTGCCCGAGGTCGGTGATTTGGACAAACCCAAATTGGCGTTCTTTTTCGATGAAGCGCACCTGCTGTTCACCGATGCCCCTCCCAACCTCATTCAGAAAATCGAGCAGGTCGTTCGATTGGTGCGATCCAAAGGCGTCGGCATCTACTTCGTCACTCAGAATCCAATCGACATTCCCGACACTGTTCTAGGACAGTTGGGCAACCGGTTCCAGCACGCGCTCCGTGCCTTTACGCCGCGAGATCAGAAAGCCGTGAACTCAGCCGCTGATACCTTCCGGCCCAACCCGAAGTTCAAGACCGAGGAGGCGATCACCCAGCTTGGAGTCGGCGAAGCTTTGGTTTCCGTTCTGGAGGACAAAGGCACGCCAACCGTGGTCGAGCGCACGCTCATCCGTCCTCCCTCCTCGCGCCTCGGAGCGCTGACTACCGACGAACGCAAGCAGGTCGTATTCGCAAGTCCTCTTCGGGGCAAGTACGACCAAGTTTCCGATCGTGAATCTGCCTACGAAGTTCTCATGAAGAAGGCAGAGACCATCGCCAAGCAGCAGGAAGCCGCCGAAAAAGCAGAGGCGGAAGCCAAGGCCCAGGCCGCAGAGGAGAAGGCGGCTCAAGCGCAAGAGCGCATTGCTTCCCGACCATCGGGAGGCAGTAGACGGTCGGATAGCATCTTGGAGACTCTCGGCAAAACCGTCGTGAGGAGCGCCGGATCGTCGGTGACCAGACAACTCGTTCGTGGGCTCTTGGGCGGACTGTTCAAAGGTCGCCGGTAAAGAGGCTCAGCCAAAGGCATCGAGACGCCTAAAGAGGACTTGGCAGACCCAACGTCGAACCTCGTCGACATGAAGCGCCCGCTCATCTTGGCCATGCTCGTTGCCGCCTCCATTGGCCACGCCCAGACCGGTCCGTTGGCCGACCTCGCGCGGCCACAGTCAGGAACCAGCAAGCGAGAAACGTCGACGTTCCGGGAGGGAAATAGTGGCAAGTACGATTCCAAGGCGTTTCCCAAGGGCGACCTCATGGAGCGTAGCAATTCGGATAACTTCCGGGTCGCGCCGGGTGCCACCCACACATTGATGGATGTGAAAGGATCCGGGGTGATCACCCATATGTGGATGACCTTTCTGGGACCGGAGCGGCAGGATTGGGCGCCCAATGGTTCAGCAACCCATCAGGACATGCTTTTGAGAATCTATTGGGATGGCAATCCCAAGCCTGCAATCGAGGCGCCGGTCGGGGATTTCTTTGCCAACTGCTTTGGGCGACGCAGCTCGGTCATCAGCCTTCCCGTGATCGTCGAAGACGCTGACTCCTATAACTGTTATTGGCAGATGCCATTCCGAAAATCGGCCCGGATCGAGATCGTCAATCAGGGAACCGAGAACATCAATCTTCTCTATTACAACATCGACTGGATACAGAAGCCGATTGCCAAAGACGTGCCCTACTTCTATGCACAGTATCGACAGGAGTATCCGGTCGAGCACGGCAAGGACTACACGGTCCTGGAGACTCAGGGCAAGGGTCATTACGTCGGCACGGTGATGGCGGTCAGAACCCGCAGTCCATCGTGGTTTGGCGAGGGCGACGAGAAGGTCTACATCGATGGCGAGGACCATGCCTCGATCTGGGGCACCGGGACCGAGGATTACTTCCTGAGCGCCTGGGGCCTCCAGAAAACCAGCACCCCGTATTTCGGAGTTCCTTACTTCGATCAGTGGGGCATTGTCGGTGGGCATACCAGTGCCTACCGATGGCACATCAATGATCCCCTTGTTTTCCAGAAGGGCATCAAGGTCACTTTCGAGCATTTCGGGTGGATGTCGCCCGACGAGAACAAGGACTACCGAAGCATGAGCTGGAACGAGCGCGAGGACGATTACTCGAGCGTTGCATTCTGGTACCAGACTGGGACTCCGACATTCTCAGCACGAGCGCCGAGCGGTGCCGAACGCCGACTGCCATCTCTCGAACGGGTAACTGCTTTCGCGCGAGATGCCGAAAAGCATGGCCTAGGCGAGACGACCCGACAGAACCTCGACCTTTATCCCGGCGCCCAAGTCCTCTACATGCCTGCCGATGACCAAATCTCGCCGACGAACCTACGGCCATCCGCCGCCGATCTGGGCAAAGCGTGGATTTCGATCCCGATTACGGTGAAGGAGAAAGAACCGCTCCGGCTTGTTCTCAACATGACGTCATCCTACGACTTTGGGCGATATCAAGCCTATTTGATTGGTCCCACGGTGGGAGCCGAAGTCAAGGTGGGTGGTCCGATCGACCTCTATTCAAAGGATGTCGAGAACCGAGAGTTTCATCTGCTAGACTTCTGGCCCGAGCCCGGAAACTACACCCTTAAGCTGCAGTGCGTGGGCAAGAACCCACTCTCGCAGGGCTACTACCTCGGGATCGAGTCGGTGCGACTGCGCGAGCGCAGACCTCGGGTAAAGCAGATGGGATGGGATAAAGACAAAGACTGGCGCAAGGATCCCAAGCTGTACGGGTAAGCCCGAACGCGGCTTTGCCCTACGCCTTGCTCCGTCCGATCCCTCGGCAACACCCTTGGCAACTTAGCCTAGGGTAAGTCGCCGGGCCGGTCGATGTCGGGCAAGCGACCGGGGACGTCGAACGTGATCAGCTTATCGCGATTTGCCGCGATGATCGGGCCAGCCCCTCGGTCCCCAACCAGCTTCAGAAGGTCCTCACGATAGGCGGTGCCAAAGAACACGGGATGGCCAAACGGCATCTCGTCGGCCATGTAGTGGGGAGCGATGATCGCATCATGGCCCCCCATTGCGGCAATCTCCAGCACGGCAGCGACAACCTCGGATCGCATTTCGGGCGTATCGCCGAGGACGATGAGATAGCCGCTTGCCAAGGGCCGAGCGGCAACCCCGGCTCGGATGGAGGTGCTGAGGCCAAGCGCAAAGTCCTCGTTCCAAACCACCTCCTTTGGAGCGGCGAGCGCGGCAATGGCCTCCCGGTCTCGACCCGACACAACCACCGTGTCCATCGACATTGGATCGAGGGATCGAAGGACCGCACCCAAGACGGTCGTGTCGTGCCAAGGCATCAAGAGCTTATTGGGTCCACCCATTCGCGCGGACTGCCCCGCCGCCAGAACGATTGCGCTAACTCCCGGCATGGCGCACCTGCACGATCTCGGCGAGGATGCTGAGAGCGATCTCCTCGGGAGTTTTTGCTCCAATCGCGAGGCCGATCGGACCGTGGATTCGTTGGATTTCGTCCTCACTGAATCCATCGGCAGCCAGTGTCTCACGCCTTCTTCTCTGGGTGGTTCGACTCCCCAAGGCGCCCAAATAGCGCGCAGGTGATCGCAAGAGCATGGCGAGGGCAACATCGTCGATCTTTGGATCGTGGGTCAACACCACAACGCTTGTCGCAGAGGTGATTTCAAGTCCTGCCAGGGCGCTCTCGGGCCACTCGACAACGAAGCGATCTGGGGGCACCGGGAATCGCTCGGCGGTGGCGAACTGTGCACGCGGGTCGATGACGATCGTTTCGAAGCCCAGCGTTCGGGCAAACTGGACCAACGGCACGGCAATGTGGACGGCTCCCACGATCAGCAACTGTTCGCGAGGCGTGAATGCCTGAAGAAAGAACCGCTCACCGTCCCGTTCGACCTCCGCGCTTCGCCCCTTCTTCATTGCGATTTCTGCTTCGATGGCGACCCACTCGGGAAGGGCGTCGGCCCCGGGCCATAGCCAGCTTTGGCAGGGCGAGAGCCGCGTCGCCAGGAGGCATGGCTCGTTGGACTGTAGGGCCCTGACGAGACGATCCCATTGGGCCGGATTGCGATTAACCGGATCGGGGTCCAGCCAGACTTGGATCTTTCCGCCGCAGGAGAGTCCAACTTCCCAAAGTTCGTCGGCGGAAAGTGCGCCAAAAACCAACTCTTGCCACTGTCCGTCGCCGAGCGCAGTGGCAGCAGCTTGAATCACCGTCGTTTCGACGCATCCACCGCTGACGGAACCGCAGGTGACGCCATCTTCCCGGACACCCATCACGGAGCCAAGCGGACGCGGCGACGAACCCCATGTGTGAGTTACCGTCGCGAGGGCGAAGCGGTATCCCGCATCCGCCCATTCCAGCAACGTCGGAAGGACGTCCCTCATACGCTCAGACGAGCTCGCTGAGAACGATCGGGAATTTGCGAACGCGTTTGCCGGTCGCCGCAAACAGGGCATTGGCCACTGCTGGCATGACCGACGGGTAACCCACCTCGCCCAGGCCGCCCGGTTCTCCCCCACTCTCCGTTATATGAACCTCGATTCGGGGCATTTCATCGATATGCAGCCATTCGTAGTCGAAGTAGCTTTCCTGAACGACTTTGCCCTTTTCGATCGTAATTGCCGCGTGGAGAGCCGTGGATAGTCCGTCCACACAGCCACCCTGCATTTGCGCTTCCACGCCCAGCGGGTTCAAAGCCGTACCGGGATCCACGGCAATGACCACCCGATGCAGGATGATCTTTCCGCCCCCCACTTCCAACTCGACGACGTGAGCGACGCAGGATCCATAGCCGGTGAAACAGGCGATTCCGCGCCCCCAACCTTTGGGAAGCGATTTGCCCCAACTGCCTTTCTCGGCAGCAAGCGCCAGGACTCGCTTGAGGCGATCATCATCGATGAGCGCGCGGCGGAATTCGTAGGGATCTTTGCCCGCCGCCACCGCAAGTTCGTCGACAAAGCACTCATTGACAACGTTGATTTGCGAGTTCTCGACGGAGCGCCAAGGACCGGTGGGAATCGGTGACGCCGCGCCGCCCGATGCCATGCCGGAATTCGGAATTGCATAGGGAATTCCAGCTCGACCGTAGCTCCCACGACTGCCCCGACCACCTGCATTGATGAGTTGGTGACTCCAGCCAACGGGTTTGCCATTGTCCAGGTTCGCATTGAGAGCATGATGGCTCATCGGCCGAAAACTGTCGTTTCCGAGGTCGTCGTCCCGGGTCCAAAGGAGCTTGATCGGCCGACCGGCAGCTTTTGAAATCAAAACCGCTTCCATCAGGAAATCGTTATTGAAGCGTCGGCCAAATCCGCCACCCAGGAGCATTGTGTTGACCTTGACCTTATCGTTCGTCAGGCCAAGGGCGCGAGCCACCTGATTCTGAGCGCCATCCGGGGATTGCGATCCGACCCAGACGGTGCACTGCCCGTCTTTCACATCGGCGACCGCATTCATTGGCTCCATGGTCGCGTGGGCAAGGAATGGAAGCTCGTATTGCGCGGCGATCGACTTATTGCCAGCGGGCATTTCGTTGGGTGCGCCGATTAGCGCCTTGAGATCGCGACGCAGAGTGGCCGTTGAAAGTTCCGTGTTTGGCCCCTGATCCCAGGTCACTTTGAGGGCTTCACGACCCTTGATTGCCGCCCAAGTGTTGGATGCAACCACGGCAACGCCGCTGCCAATTCTGACGACGCTTTGGACGCCCGGCACTTTGCGAGCATCAGAATCATCAAAGCTCTGCAGGGTGGCTCCAAAAGCCGGTCGCCGGGAGACCACTGCGTAGGCCATGCCGTCGACTCTCACGTCGATCGCATATAGGGCTTTCCCGGTCACCACATCTCGGTTGTCGACGCGCCGCGTCGCCTTGCCAAGAATTTTGAACTGGTCTTTGGACTTGAGCGGCACATCGGTTGGAACGGCAATGGTCCCCGCCGTTCCCGCCAACTCACCATAGGTCAGCGACTTGCCGGTTGCCGTATGGACGACCTTGCCCGCCTCGGCCCGGCAGGTCGAGGGGTCGACTTTCCAGATTTGGGCCGCCGCCTGAACAAGCATTATGCGGGCCCCAGCGCCGATCAGCCGCATGCGTTGGTACATGGACCGCACCGTCGAACTTCCACCCGTAACCTGAGGTCCAAAAACCGCAGAATCGCCCGGGGCCTGAATTACCCGGACCTTGCTCCAATCGGCTTCCAGCTCTTCCGCCACAATCATCGCGAGGGTGGTTCGGACGCCTTGGCCCATGTCGGACTTGGATACGGTCACCGTGACGGTGCCATCGGGATCGACTCGGAGAAACGCGTTTGGAGCGAATGCCGCTGATCCCCCCTTACCGTTTCCATCCGCGGCGATCGAGTAGCAACCGAGGGCGAACGCGGTACCCACGCCGCCGACGACCTTCAGAAAGCTTCTACGTGATAGAGCAGGTGATTCAATCATTTCGTTATCCCGGCCGCAGCCTTGATCGCCTCGCGAATCCGCTGATACGTCCCGCAACGGCAGACATTTGGACTCATCGCGTCGTCGATATCAGCATCCGTTGGTTTTGGCTTGCGTTTCAGCAAGGCGGCGGCCGCCATGATCTGCCCCGCTTGGCAATAGCCGCATTGGGGCACGTCGTGCTCGATGAAGGCCCTTTGCAAAGGATGGCTGCCGTCTTTGGAAAGTCCCTCGATCGTCGTGATCTTCTTGGCGCCAACCTCCGCAATGGGGAGCAGGCAGCTCTTCTTCTCCTCTCCGTCGACGAGGACGGTGCAAGCCGCGCAAGATCCGACTCCACAGCCGTACTTCGTTCCCGTCAGACCGACGATGTCGCGCAGGACCCAAAGAAGGGGCATATCCGGCAACGCTTCGACGTTGACGGAGCTGCCGTTGACATTGATCTTGTAGGATGCCATGTAGTTGATCTCCACCCCATTCTAAGCGCATTGGAGGGGTAGATGATCGGCTATTTTTAGTTTTCCAGCTTCTCGATACAAACCGCGGTGACCTTGTACTCGAAGGCGCCGACGGTCCGGTCCTTGACCGAACTTGTAACGGCGTTCAAGAAAACCTTTGGTGAATGGAACGTGGCAAAGAGTTCGCCCTTGCGAAGGCCGGAATCGAAATGCAGGGGGAGTTCGACCTGCCCATACCGACTCCTCAGCCGGACAACCTCCCCGGCATCGAGGCCAAGCGCCTCGGCGTCGTCGGGGCGGATTTCGAGCAGGTCGGTCGGCCGCAGTTCAAGGTTGTGGGTGCGGTCGGTCATCGTGCCGGCATTGAACTGATAGAGGCTGCGGCCGGTGTTCAGCAAGAAGGGAAAGTCGGCATCGGTGATTTCCGGCGTCGGAGTGTAATCGATGCACTTGGCAACCGCTTTGGGGCCGATTGGGAACCTATCACGATGGAGAATTCGTGTTCCATCATGGTCTTCGGTCGGGCATGGCCACTGAAGGCCGACTTTCTCCAGACGCTCATAGCTCATGCCGCCGCCAGGCTTCCAGACCTTGCGGACTTCCTCCCAAATTTCGTTTGCCGACTTGAATTGGAATCCCGCCTCATGGCCCATCGCTTTGGCAACATCTTGAATGATTTCCCAGTCGGGCTTGGAGTCTCCCAAAGGTTCGATCGCCTGACGGACTCGTTGAACGCGGCGTTCCGCATTCATGAAGGTACCGTCGCGCTCGAATGACGAGCAGGCGGGGAGAAAGACGTCGGCGAATTCTCTTGCCGTCTCGTTCAGGAACAGGTCTTGGACGACCACCAGGTCCATCCCTTCGAAAGCAGCCCTGGTTTCCTCGGCATGGGCATTGGTGAAATAGACGTCATATCCGATCGCCCACATCGCCTTGAGCTTGCCCGCTCGGCTGGCCTCCAACATCTGGATGAGGTTAAGGCCCTTCTCTTCCGGTATTTCGGAATTCCAGATCTTCGAGAACAGCTCTTTGCCATCCGCGATGGAAACATAGCCGGTCAGGTTGCTCGGTTCGCAGCCCATGTGCGCCGAACCCTGGACATTGTTTTGACCCCGGAGCGGATTAATCCCCGAACCTGGCTTACCCATATTGCCGCTCACCAGGGCAAGATTGACAAGGCACATGACGCCTTCGGTGCCTTGGAGATGTTCGGTGACTCCCAACCCATGGTAAGTCAGCGCAGGGGCATTCTTGGCGAATAGCCGGGCGGCCGCCCGGATCGTTTCGGGGTCCACCCCACATATCTCTCCGGACCGCTCCGGAGTCCACGCGCGGACGAATTCACGGAGTTCGGCTGCGCCATCGACTCGACCCGCCAGGAACTCCTCGTCGGCAAGCCCCTCCTCGAATAGGACGTTGACCATCGCATTGAGCAATGGCACGTTTGTGCCAGGCTTGAGCGCGACATGGATATCGGCGAACTTGGCCAGTTCGATGCGTCGGGGATCGATGACGACCAGCTTTGCGCCATGGATCTTGGCCTGCTTGATGCGTTCGCCAATGATCGGATGGTTTGCGCTCGGGTTGCAGCCGATGACGAGGATGGTCTTGGCGAGTTCGAGATCGTCGTAGCTGTTGGTCGCGGCTCCCGTTCCGAGCATGACCTTCATCGCGGCCGCGGTCGGGCCGTGGCAGACTCGGGCACAACAGTCGACATTATTGGTTCCGAGTACAACTCGGGCGAATTTCTGAGCGAGGTAGTTGTCTTCGTTGGGAGCCCTCGACGAGCCCAAGACGCCAATCGAGTTCGGACCATGCTTGGCGAGAATGAGTTTCATCTTCTCCGCGACATAGGCGAGAGCTTCGGCCCAGGTCACTTCTTCGAACCCGTTCTCACTTCGAATCATCGGTGAGGTCTTTCGATCTTCGGCATGGACGAACTGGTGCGCGTAGCGGCCCTTCACGCAGAGATGGCCCTTGCTAACGGGAGCATCGAGAACGGGAAGAACCTGCACGATCCGATTGCCGATCGTACCAACGGACAACTCGCATCCGACGCCGCAGTAGGGACAAGTCGTTCGCGTCCAAGTATCGGCGCGGCCAGACTCCTCTCGCGTCTTGTCCACAAGCGCGCCCGTCGGACATGCATCGACGCAGGCGCCACAGCTCTTGCACGAACTTGCGGCAAAATTCACATTGGAATCGGGCGCAACGTGCGTGCCGAGTCCTCGGTCCATGATGCCCCAGACGAACGAGCCCTGGACTTCATCGCAAATGCGGACGCAGCGGTAACACTCGATGCAAGCTTTGGGATCGAAGCGGAAGTAGGGGTTGCTGTCATCGATCTCTTGCGTCGATCGATTTTGATCGAGGTCGCCCAGCAGGCCATATTCGCCCAGCCACTGGTGGAATGGCTTTTCGGGCAGGGCCTCGACGTAGCGGGCGGGATACTCGCGGGCCATCGCCTGGAGGGTCCAACGGCGTGAGGCCTCCAGTTCGGGGGATTTGACCTCGATCTCGTCGCCATCTTTGATGTGATAGCTGCAAGATGCGATCGCTCGGCTTTGACCTTTGAGCCTGACCAGGCAAAGTCTGCACGCACCAGAAGGCTTGAGTCGAGGGTCGTTGCAGGCAGTGGGGACGTCGAGCCCAGCTTGACGCAAAGCCTGGAGGGCGGTTGCGCCCTCCTCGATTTGAATTGGAATTCCGTCGACAACGACTCTGGCCATCTTGAGCACCTCTGGCTGCTTGTCTCTAGTTTCCAGCATTCTTCGACAAATTGAGTCGACGCAATTGTGGTTATTTCCTATTATTTTGGGTTTCTACCCGTAGTCTCTAATTCCGCCTGGCAAGTTTTGGGCAAGTACACTTTGGCTCGTATGGAGTTGGACCGCCTCATCGATCGTCACAAGGACGCCGTCTACCGCCAGATGGTGCGGGTCTGTGGCAACTATGAGGATGCGGAGGATGCACTCGCCGACGCGATCTTGGCGGCTTTGAGATCGTCCGATCAATTGCGAGATGCAGAGAGTTTTCAGGCTTGGCTGGCCGTGATCGGAAAGCGATCCTGCGCGAGAAGCCGGATTCGACACCGGCTTGAGCGAGAGGCTTCGCTCACGGAGCTGATGTCCAGAGGATTCGAGCCAACGGACGATCAACCTGATCCACTCGACGAATCATTGGCAAAAGCGACGAAGGAATGCGTCGCCCAAGCGGTCGATACGTTGCCGCCCATCTACCGGCCCGTCTACATGCGACGCGAAATCGACGGTATTCCGGCGGAACAGGTCTCAAGAGAACTTGGAATCAGTTTGCCTGCCCTGAAGTCAAGGCTGCATCGGGCAAGGGCGCTCATTCGAGAGGCCCTCGACACCGGGATGGGGTGCCAGGGCCTGTTCTCGAATTAGGAGGCTTTCAAGGCATCTCGAACTCTTTGCACCAGTTCCGGGGCGGGAATCACTCCCGACACGGCATCGATCACTTTCAGATTCTTGACCACGACGAGAGTCGGGATGGAACGAATACCGGCCATCTCGGCAAGGGCGGGCTCTTCGTCGACGTTGACGGTCGCCACCCGGACCTCCTCACCCAACGTCTTGGCCACATCGCTGAGGATGGGCTTCATGGCTCGACAGGGACCACACCAGGGCGCCCAAAAGTCGATCAGGATGGGCGTGGGATCGTCCTGTACCTTGGCTCGAAAGGAGTCGGTGGTCAGGACAAAGATCGAATCGACCGAAGTTTCGTTGTTCATGTTCAATGAGAGTCGATCGTGGGCGCCGAGGATTCTCGAGTCCTGGGACTCTTTCGTGGGCTTTCGGCAAGGAAGTAGAGAACGGGCACCGCGATTCGCGATAGTAGCGTGGATGCGATCTCACCGGCCATCAGGGCGATCGCAAGACCCTGGAAGATCGGATCAAACAAGATAACGAAGGAACCCACGATAACGGCAGCCGCCGTTAAGAGCATCGGCCGGAAGCGCACCGCACCGGCGTCGATCACCGAGTCTTCGAGCGAATACCCTTGCTTGCGTCTCAATTCGATGAAGTCGACCAAGATGATCGAATTCCTGACGATGATGCCAGCCCCGGCAATGAAGCCGATCATCGAGGTGGCGGTGAAGAACGCCCCCATCAATGCATGGGCGGGGAGGATCCCGACGAGGGTAGGCGGGATCGGGGCCATGATGACGATCGGCACCTTGAAGTCTTGGAACCATGCCACCACAAGGATGTAGATCAGGACCAAGACCGCCCCAAAGGCGATGCCGAGATCGCGGAAGACTTCATAGGTGATGTGCCATTCGCCATCCCACTTCATCTCGGGCTTGGATGTGCTTTCCGGAAGGTGGGTCGTCAGGACGTTCAGCTTTGCCCCTTTGGGCAGGTCCAGCTTGGCGATTGCCTCGTTCATCTTGAGAATCGCGTAGACCGGGCTCTCCTGACGTCCGACGACGTCGCCGGTCACATAGATGACCGGCAGCAGATTCTTGTGATAGATGCTCTTCTCCGGAGTCGTGTCCACCGCATGGGCGAGTTCACGAAGCGGAATCTGCGCACCATGGGGCGACTGCAGAGTGAGCTGATCGAGTTGATCGGTCCCACTTCGTTCATCGCGTCCCATCCGCACGACGACTGGAATCCCCTCTCGCGCGGATTCCTCGTGCAGAAGACCGGCCACCGTCCCTGACAGCGCGGTTCCAAGAATTCGATCGACTTTGGCGACATCGATCCCAACCAGAGCCGCCTTTTCCTTGTCGACCACATATTGGACCGTCTTCTGATCGTCGTCCATGTACCAGTCCACATCGGAAACGCCCTCCGTCGACTGGAAGATCTGCTTTACTTTGGAGGCGACGTCGGCTCGGGTCTGGGCATCGGGTCCGTAGACTTCCGCAACCCGCGTTTGCAGGACTGGTGGTCCTGGCGGAACCTCCGCCACCTTGATTCTCGCCCCGTACTTTGCCGCGATTTGGCTCAGGTCGGCGCGGATTCGCTTGACGATGTCATGGCTCTGGGATCGGCGTTCAGACTTGGGCGATAGGTTGACCTGGATATCGGCCTGGTAGCTGGCCCCCCGCATGAAGTAATGGCGAACAAGGCCATTGAAGTTGTATGGGCTGGCCGTTCCGATGTAGATCTGGTAATCGGTGACCTCAGGAACTTGGGCGCCATAGTCGGCCAGAGCGCGAGTCACCGCGGCGGTCTGTTCGAGGGTGGTGCCCGTCGGCATATCGACGATCACCTGGAACTCGTTCTTGTTGTCGAACGGGAGCATCTTGACCGTCACCAGCTTGAGCCCGATCAGGGCCATCGCCCCCAGCAAAAGGGCAGCCGTGATTCCAAAGAAGATGGTGCGCGACTTCCAAGAGCGCAGCAATGGAGTCATGATCCGACGATACATGCGGGTGAGGACGTCTTCCGAGCCGGATTCCTGATCCGCATGGCGCTTGCCTGAACCGGGCTTCAAGAGCCTGATCGCGGCCCAAGGCGTGGCGATGAAGGCTATCAAGAGTGAGAAGATCATCGCCGACGATGCGCCAACCGGGATGGGCTTCATATAGGGACCCATCAACCCGCCAACGAATGCGAGTGGCACGATTGCGGCGATGACGGCAAAGGTGGCGAGGATCGTTGGATTGCCGACTTCGTTGACCGCTTCGATTGCGGTCTTAGCCATTCCCTTTTCCTTGGCTTCTGGCATCCTCATATGCCGAACGATGTTCTCGACCACAACGATCGCGTC
>JADZBW010000118.1 GCA_020851885.1 Fimbriimonadaceae bacterium
CCCGGTTCCGCACAATGGCTGCCGCCCACCCAAGCGACGACGCGTTTAAGGATTCGACTCGGGCCGGGAGGCCCTAGAAACAGACGATATGCCCCACATTTCATCTCTCGATCTCACCACCGATTTCGGTAAGTTCATCCTGGAGCCCCTGGAAAAGGGCTACGGGCAGACGATCGGCAATGCCCTTCGCCGAGTGCTGCTCAGCTCGATTCAAGGTGCGGCGGTTTCGGCCGTTCGCATCGATAAGGTCTTCCATGAGTTCGCTCCCATTCCCGGAGTCAAGGAAGACACCACCGAGCTTCTTCTGAACCTGAAGGACCTTGCGATCCGCATCGATACCGAGAACGGCATCCCCGAAGAGGATCCCGTCCTGCGCATCGACGTCACCGGCCCTGGCCGCGTGACGGGCGCCGACGTCGTCTGCCCTGAAGGCATCGAGATCGTCAATCCCGAGTGCTACATCGCCACGATCAGCGACGCGAAAGCCGGGCTGAATATGGAGCTTTACATCGGCTGGGGAACCGGCTACCTGCTCCCTGAGAAGCAAGAGCGCTATCGCGGCATGATCGGCGTGATCCCCACCGGATCGCAGTTCACTCCCGTTCGAAAGGTCAACTATACGGTCGAAGCGACTCGTGTCGGTCAGCGAACGGACTATGAGCGATTGGTCCTGGATATCTGGACGAGTGGCGCCACCAAGCCGAACGATGCGCTCAGCCAAGCGGCCCACATCCTTGACAAGTATTTCCGAATGTTCTTCGATCTGGGCGCCGCGGGCTTCGAGTCTGACCTGCTCATCGACGAAGAGGCCACCAGCGACGTATCGCACATCCCCGATCTGCGGATCGAGGAGCTGGACTTCTCGCAGCGCACCTTCAACTGCCTGCGACGAGCCGGTTTGCTGACGCTCCGCGCTCTGGCCACGGCAACGGAGAGCGACCTCACCAGCATCCGCGGCTTCGGGAAGAAGTCGCTGTTCGAGGTTCGCGATAAGCTCGCCGAGCACGGCATCGAACTTAAGCCACCGAAGGGCGGCTTCCGATCGGTCGACCTTCTCGACGACGACGACGACGATTTCTAAACAACCATGAGACACTTAGTTGATCGAAGAAAGTTAGGGTTGCCAAGCGACCAGCGCCGGGCCCTACTGACGAACCTGCAGCGGCAGTTTATTCGTCACGGGTACTGCAGCACGACCTTGGGCCGTGCCAAAGAGCTCCAGCGCCTCGTCGAAAAGCTCATCACGCTGTCTCGTGAGGACACGCTCGATGCGCGACGCCGAGCCCGCAAGATCTTGGTTGGCCACTCCAGCAGCAGCCCCAAGAATCTGAAGGAACTCGCGGGCAAGACGGAATTTGAGAAGACTCAAATCCTCGCCGCCAAGAGCCTCATCAATGGCGAGGACCTCGTCAAGCATCTGTTCGACAATTACGGCCCCCGCTTCAAGAATCGAAACGGCGGCTACACCCGACTGACCAAGACCGGATATCGCCGAGGCGATGCCGCGGCCACCGCAGTGTTGGAGCTTGTCGACTAAAAGGATTCGTCTTTCCGTCGCTTACGACGGAACCGATTTTTGCGGGTTCGCCCCGCAACGTGATCAGAGAACTGTTCACGGAACATTGAAAGAAGCTGTTCGCCGGGCAACCGGTGAGGATGTCGAAATCGTCGGCGCGAGCCGCACGGATGGTGGAGCCCATGCGTTGGGAGCCTCCGTTCACTTCGATACGACGAACCCAATGCCCGCGGAATCGTGGCGCAGGGTTTTGAATCGGGTCCTTCCCGAGGACTGCCGAGTTCGGACGTCGGAAGAAGTGGCTGAGGAGTTTCATGCGAGATTCAGCGCCACCAGCCGGGTTTACCGATATCGGTTCCTGCTTGAGGAAGGAGACCCCTTCCGAAGGCGCTATGCCCACGTCTACTGGGATGATCTGGACTTGGCGGCCATGCAGAAGGCGGCCGCCGACCTGGTTGGATGCCATGATTTTCGTGGATACACCGAAGAGGTTGGGCCAGAAATCCTGAATACGACGAGAACCCTGCACGCCGTCGGTCTGGAAAGATCGGGCGATGAGGTGTTGTTCACGGTTCAAGGAACCGCTTTTCTGAGAGGCATGATGCGCCGAATGGCCGGAATGCTCTTTGAAATCGGCCGCGGGCATCGTCCCTTGGAGGACGCCGCCCGTCTCTTGACGGAGGACCGTGATTCGATGCAGTGGCCAGTCGTTTTGCCCGCAAAAGGCCTGACCCTGATGGAAGTCCGATACGACACCCCTGGATACGACGCAAGGAAACAACCTCTCGGATTCGCCGATTCATGCGATGATTTGGATGACGACTCCGCATAGAATCGACCTCGACAACAGCTTCAAGCTTTGGCCTAGTCCCGCAAGGAACAGCCGGAAGCGAGCCACACGGCTCGGCAGACCGACAGCGCCCGCGTTGTCAACGACCACGTAGCTGCGACACTCCTGTCGCACAAGCGTAATGAGTGTGCGAAAGGAACTTCGCACCTACGGAAAGAGAAAATGAATAGGACTTATACAGTTAAGGAAGGAACGATCGACCGCAAATGGCATGTGGTCGACGCGGCGGGCATTCCAGTTGGTCGCCTCGCGGGCCAGGTTGCTCAGGTTCTACGAGGGAAGCACAAGCCCACCTTTACATACAACGCCGATTGCGGCGACTTCGTGATCATCATCAACGCGGATAAGGTCGTCCTCACCGGCGGCAAGAAGGACGAACTCATCTATTGGCACACCGGCTGGCCCGGCGGTCTCAAGACTGTTTCGCGCGGCAAGATGCTCGAAGACAACCCCGTCAAGCTCGTCGAAAAGGCAGTTTGGGGCATGACTCCCAAGACCAAGCTTGGCAAACAGATCTTCACAAAACTGAAGGTTTATGCCGGCCCCGACCATCCCCACACGGCTCAGAACCCCACGCCGTTGAACATCAAGAAGGACTAACGAATTAGATGGCAGCAACACAAAGCAATTACGGAACCGGTCGCCGAAAACGAGCGATCGCTCGAGTCTGGCTTGTGCCGGGCGAGGGAAATATCACGATCAACGGTCGCAAGTTCGACCAATATCTGGGTCGACCCGTTCTCGAAATCCTGGTGAAGAGCCCACTCGTCCACCTCGGGATGGAAGGGCGATGGGACGTCAAGGCAACCGCAAAAGGCGGCGGTATCACCGGACAGGCCGGTGCCGTGAAACTCGGCATCTCCCGGGCGCTCGTCGAGTATGACGAGACTCTCCGCAAGGAACTCCGAGCCGGTGGCTTCATGACCCGCGATTCGCGTGTCAAGGAAAGCAAGAAGTATGGCCGCAAGAAAGCGCGCCGAGGCTTCCAGTTCGTTAAGCGTTGAGAAGAGTGGCATCGGCGGCTCGCCGATCATTTCCATGACCCTCGCGGTCGTGTCGAAGAGGGTTGGGTGCTCCCAACCCTCTTTCCGTATTTGATACTTGTTTGCGCTTGATATAACACTCGCCTGATGCCTGCGAATTTGCTGTGCGTCGCCGTGATCGCGAACGCTCAGATTCGTGGCGGAGCCGATATGGGCATCGCCTGGCATGACCAGGGCAAGATGATCTTCAAGCAGGAATACCTGCACCGACTTGGCGGCGGGCGCGGATGAACGGGTCTATCAAGGGTGGACGACTCGGGACAAGTTGGCGATTTCAGGCGGCTCGGCAGGTGGCCACCTGATTGGGGCGACGCTCAATATCCGACCCGATCTTAGCAAGGCGGCATTGCTCTACGTATCGTTTGTAGCCGTCATCAACACGATGTACGACGAGTCGCTTCCCTCGACCGTTGAGGAGTTCCTGGAGTGCGGCAATCCCAAGAAAGAGTCCGAAATCGGGTACATGCTCACTTAGTCACCGTATGAGAACATCCGTGCCTTTCGGTATCCAAATCTACCTATGAAAACAAGCTACAACCACAGCCAGGTTATGTATTGGGAACCCGCCAAGTATGTTGCCAAAATGCGGGAGATCGGCAAACCGGATAGCCTGATCTTGCAGGTCAACATGGCTGGCGGGCATGGGGGATCGTCTGGGTGCTTCGACCTTTTGCGGGAGAGCGCCTTCGACTACGCCTGGCTTTTGAACAAGCTTGGCGTGAACTAAGCAGGAACGGCGGTCAGTTTCGCGATCGCGCCTTTGTTGGAAGCCAGCAGCTCCGCGATAACGGCTTTGACATCGGGTTCGTGCCCATCGTGCCCGTGCTCGTCCTGGCTAAGTTCGGCGCGGTCGATCACTTGAGAAGCCTCGATGGACCCCGACTTGATTCCCTTGATCCAAGCGACGGGATCTCCGATATCCACCTTGGCCCCGTTAACGGTTAGGAATGCGATGCAGGCAACCATGGCGGAGGCCTCATTTCCACCAGCGAAGGGTTGCTTTTTCAGGAAGCCAGATACAAATTGGGATGCTTGGGGGAGCAGGCTTTGACTGTTTCCATATCCGTACTGATAGAAGGTCGCCTCTTCCAAGTCGGCATACCGGAATGCCTGGGGCGCCCCGGTGACGTGCAGATTGATCCAAAGCATGTCTTGGACGGTGAGGTAGTTGAGGGAATCCATCAGTGCTGGGGAGTTTACAGCTTTTTGAGATTGCGCGGCAAGGAGCCCAAGAGGTCCCAAACCGGAAGGTTCTAGTCATTGACTGCGAATTGAATTACGATAGGTTCTATGCGATCCGCTCTCTTGATCCTCCTTTCGGTTTTCGCGCTCACCGGTCTGGCACAGACCCCCAAATCCAAAGCTGCGGAGCGCCTGGCCCAGTTTGTGGTTGCCTTCAATTCCAAGGACCGCGCGAAGGTCGCATCCATGATCGATTCGCTGCTTGCAAAAGGGATGTTGGAGCGACGGAAGAGAGAGGATTGGGTCGAGCAGACGGTGTTGATCGCCGAGGATTTGGCTCCGATCACCGTCGAGGAGACTCTGCTGGATAAGGGCGACCGGGTTGTTGTGGCGATCAAGAACAAGGGAGGAGCGCGCTTGGGGCTCGCCATTACCGTGGAGGGCAAGGAGCCTTTTGGCATCGTCGGTATTCAAATCGAGGCCGAGCCCGAGAATTTGATCGGACCGCCGAAGAAACCATTCTACGAATACACCAGCCTGCAAGATCTCGCCGAAAAGATCCGTACCGACACCAAGGCCCCTGCATTGGCGATTTCCGTTTGGCGAGAAGGCCAGTTTGAGACGCTCGTGAGCGGGGTGAGAAAGGTCGGGGTTTCCGATCCGGCAAGGATCGGAGATCGCTGGCTGATCGGATCGATCGCCAAGTCGATGACCGCGACTTTGATCGGCATGATCATTCAGGAAGGAAAGCTAGGTTGGGATTCGAAGCTTGGGGACCTGCTCAAAGACGTCCCGATGAATGACGCCTATAGAGGGATCACGATCGAGCAGATCCTACGACATCGCAGCGGCCTTCCCCAGGACATGAACTTCGCCGGTTCCATGGTCCAGCGTATCGCGGGCGCCTCGACGGATCCGGTCAAGGTGCGCGCGAGCTATGCCAAGGACATCTTGGGACGACCGCCGATCGCGAAACCCGATGCCAAGTTCGCTTATTCCAACGCCGGCTATGCGCTGCTTGGACATATCGCGGAACGGATTCTTGGCAAGCCCTTTGAGCAGCTGATGTCCGAGCGGGTATTCGGACCGATTGGGATGAAGACGGCCGTCTGTGGAATGCCGGGCACGGATGGGATGCCGAGTGGAAAGGGCCAGCCGTCTGGGCACTACCTTCTAAGGGATGGTCCCCGGCCGGGCAAGTTGGGGGGTCCTCTGACCTACATGTGCGCTCCCGCGGGAGGAGGCGTCGCCATGTCGATCGAAGATCTCGCTCGCTATGCCGCTTGGCATATGCGCGGGTTCAATGGCGAGAATGTCGGCGCACTCAAAACCGAAATCATTCGTCGCCTGCACTCGCCGCCTTCTGGGCATCCAGGACAAGAACCCTACGCGGCGGGCTGGATGATCGAAGGAAAGGACCCCAAGACGACCGAACACACCCACAACGGATCGGACGGGACGTTTACCGCCGAGATGTCGTTTTGGCCCGAAGCCAAACTCGTCGTCGTGGCGATCGTGAACATGGGTGGCGAGGCCGAGC
>JADZBW010000119.1 GCA_020851885.1 Fimbriimonadaceae bacterium
CCCTTGATCCTGAAGGACTCAAGCAGTGGGAGGTGGACACCGGGTCCGAGATGACGGGCAATCAACCTCGACTGCTAGGCGACGATCTCTTGCTTACCAGCTCCCATGAGTTTCAAAGGGTGCGTCTCAAAAACTAGAGACTGACACTCGCAGATCGGCAAGTCCTTGTTAAACTCGCGTCATGCCCGATGTCGTTGTGATCCGCAACCTACGAAGTGGTCGCGGGCGCCTGGTCAGGAAATGGCCGGAGTTGGAGCGGTCGATTCGCGAAGCAACCCAGGGCAGTTTGGAGTTCTGGGATACCGAGGGCCCTGGACACGCAACCGAACTTGCACGGCGTGCGTGCCAGATCGGCGTCGAACTCGTGATTGCCGCCGGAGGAGATGGCACCATCAGCCAAGTTGCCAATGGTCTTATCGGTCGAGAAGTGACACTGGCGGTCATTCCCAGTGGAACTGGCAACGACCTTTGCCGAACCCTGGGGCTGGGCGCCTCCATTCCAGACGCCCTCAAAGCCATACGACATCGGCGCGTCGGGCGGATGGACGTCGCGCACTTTCGAACCGACAAACAGGCGGGCTACTTCCTCAACGTCGCGGGAATGGGCTTCGACGCAACGGTTGCCGATCGAATCAACCGGGGGATGCGGATGCTGACCGGAACCTCAGCATATCTTGTCGCCGTCCTCGCGGCCCTCGGGCGTTTCCGGGCACCGGACATTAGATTCACCTTGGATGGCCAGCGCCTGGACATGCGTGTGATGCTCGCCGCACTGGCCAATGCCCAATGCTACGGCGGCGGTATGAAGATCGCTCCGTTCGCTTCGGTTTCTGACGGGCTCTTGGATGTGGTCCTGGTCAGAGAGATCGGTAAAGGCGCCTTTCTCCGAGCGTTTCCCAAAGTCTTCAACGGGACCCACCTGACCCACCCCGCGGTGACCCACTCCCGGGCAACACGGATTCGACTGGAGCCGAGTGAACCGGCGCCGTTTCTGGTCGACGGAGAATTGGTCTCGTGTTCCTGGGTGGATATCGAGGTCCAGCCAAGCAAACTGCCGATCATCGTCCCAGAAAACTCCAACCTCTAGCCAACAGATCCTATGCGATACTCTTCCCCTGTGAGCACCTTCGATGCAATCGTTCCGGCCGGCGGCATGATCGATGGCCCTTTCGCCGACAAAGCTGGAACCCAGGTCAAAGCCCTCATCACCTTCAACGGCTCAACGATTCTTGAAACGGTCCTCAAGGCGCTGCGTGAGTCTGGGAAGATACGAAACATCGTCGTGATTGGTTCGCCGGAAGTGCGGGCGATGGCCGCCAACTTTGCCGCCGTCGGGCTCGAACCGGGCGAGACCGGTCCCGACAACATCTTCCGGGGGCTCGAGCATCTGAAGTCCCTGGATCCGAATCTGGACAAGGCCCTCATCGTCACCTGCGACCTGCCCTTCATTACCAGCGAGACGATCGGGAAGTACATCGAGTTGTGCCCACTCGACAAAGACATCTGCGTCCCGGTTATCGAGGCAACAGACTTCAATCGGTCCTACCCAGGCACTACTTCGACCTTCGTCAAGACCAGAGATGGCACGTTCACGATCGGCGGGATTTTCATGATGAATGGCCGGAAGTTGAACGAGCTTCGGGCGTCGATCGAGCGCGTTTTCGCCAAGCGGAAATCGAAACTGGGGATGGCGATGCTGATCGGTCCCGCCTTCGTCTTCAAATACATCACGAAGTCGCTGACGTTGCGCGATATCGAAACGAAGATCGAATCGATTCTAGGTTGCTCGGGCCGTGCTGTGCGAAATGCGCCCGTTGAACTCGCGTACGATATCGACGACCTCGAAGATTTCTCCTATGCCGTAACCCATGCGGAGAAAAGGGATTGAGTTCGTCAGAAGCAATTCCGGCTGATTCGGTCGGCGCGGCAGATCGATACCACGGCATCGTCGCGTCTCCCTACACTGGAAAAAAGCTCCGGATTCGCGATCACCTATCGATCAGTGCGTTTTGGTTTGCCACCAACTTCCACTGGGGCGCCATGTTGATCCTCCTTTTGCCCAACCAAGTGCGCACGATGGTGCCTGAACACCGCGCCACCGTCCTTGGTTTGCTGACGGGCGTCGCCGCGATCGTTGCGCTGGTCGTGCCGCTGATTGCGGGTGCCTTGAGCGACCGTTGCGCTTCTCCAATGGGGCGTCGCAAGCCCTACATCCTATGGGGCTCGATCATCAATGTCGTCGGCCTGGGCCTCATGTGCGCGGCCTACTACGGGACCAAGCCCGTCCCCATCGGTGCCGCGAAGAACGCCTTCGTGGCGATCGCCCAGAGTCCAGGACTTATCCTGTATTTCTTCGCCTACATCGTTGTCCAGTTCGGCAACAACGTCGCCACGTCCGCGTACAGCGGGTTCATTCCAGATCTCGTCGAACCTCATCAAAGGGGAATCGCAAGCGGTTACATGGCGTTGATGACGCAGTTTGGAACCCTATTCGGAGCCATTGCGTGCGGCGTGTTGCTTGGTTGGTTGCCGGAATCCGTGAAATATGGGGTCATCGGCCTTGTGCTCCTCGTCGTCATGGCGATCACCGTGAAATTCGTTCAAGAAGCGCCGCTCAAGGTGAAGCCGCCAAAGATCGAATGGGGCCCGTACGTGAAGTCGCTGTGGATAAGCCCAAGGGCGTTCCCTGATTTTGCCTGAGTCTGGATCACCCGCGCCCTCGTAATGCTTGGCTTCTATGCCATCCAGCCCTATATCAATTACTACCTGATCGATCAAATCGGCATTGCCGCCAAGGACGTCGACCGAGTGGCCCCAGTTTTGCTCGCGGCGATTCTGGTGAGCGCCAGCGTCAGCGGCGTGCTGGGCGGCAACTTATCGGACCGGATCGGCCGCAAAAAGGTCGTTTACTACGCCAACGCGATGATCGCGGTAATGACAATCGCCTTCATCTTCTGCCAAACGACGAACCAGGTCTTGCTTGTGGGCATCATCTTCGGGCTTGGGTTTGGCGCTTACACAAGCGTGGATTGGGCCCTGGGCACCGAGGTGCTTCCAAGCAAGGACAATGCCGCCAAAGAAATGGCTGTGTGGCATATCGCGATGACGTTGCCCCAAACCTTGGGAGCGCCGATGGCCGGGTTCGTGCTCGCCTCTTATGGAAAGACGATCGAGGTCGTCCCGGGCGTGGCGGATCCAGTCATTCACTATCGCGATGCCGGGTACGCCACCATCTTCATCATCTGCGCCGTGTGTTTCGGACTTGGCGCGATGTTGCTGAGAAACGTTCGCGGCGTCAACTAACACGCTCGACGATGAGATTGAACTTGATCTCTTCGGGCAATAGGCATTCGGATTCGGTACAAGCTTGGTAGCTCACCGTCAACTGAACATCAGCGCCTGACTCACCGTTGAGGAGTCGGATTTCGATCGGAATCAGGAGGTTCCCGACGTACCGATCATCGATCCCCTCTGGATAGATCGCCCTACCAATCGGGGGCTCGAACTGAATTGCCGTTGGCGTCAACCACCTTGCCGGCGGGTTTGCCGTGTTCAAGTGTTGACCGTCCGGAATGCTGATCTGCACCGACCCATTGGCCAAACCCGATGGGTCTGCCTTGAGATTCGTGGCGGTTGGTTCGACAACGACCTTCTCCTGATGTTGCACCACCCCGCCATCCGATTCTGGAACGGACTCTCCTGGCAATCCAAGGAGGGCCAAGTGAAGCGCTTCGGTCGCCCGGGGAGCCCTTGCCATCCAGCCCTTGAAGTTTTCCAAGCAAGCCCGCGCTCGCGGTACATCGCCAATTTCAATCAGGACCCGCACCGCGATGGCGTTGGCGCTTGGAATCGGTTGGTCGAACACGGGCTTCGTCCTTCCAAACAAATCCTCATGCCGATCGCAAGTCGAAAAGAACCCGCCAACCGCCGGGTCATAGAATCGGTGCACCATAACATCTGCCAGACGCTGAGCCTCATCGAGCCAGGATCCTGCCGAACGCCCGCCGTCATGAGCCTTTACGTGCGCCTCATACAGGGCCTTGGCATGGGCCAGCGAGATCAGCCCATCCGCCAAGTAGGCGTAATCCTCCAAATAAGCCTCGCCTTTGGGCACACCGCGCACAACTTGCCTTGGCAAGGACCCAAACTTGCCCTCCTGATCGAGGATCGCTTCTGCGGCTCGCTCGGCCATCTCGATTTCGCCCGCTTCGGCGAGCGCGCCGATCGCCAGGCCATTCCATCCAACCAGGGCCTTATCGTCGAGTGAGGGCCGGACCCTCTGCGCCCGAGCGTTTAGCAAGATCTGTAGTGCCTGATCGAATCGATCGTCGATTACTTCGACTGGATGGAGCACGTTTTGACCCGTAAGAATGCCACTTGCTTCATCGTGGAAGTTCCCCTCTTTGTGAACTTGGAAGGCCCTCAGGAAGGTTGCCGCGCCTTCGCCGAGCAAACCGGAAATCTCCTCGTCCGTCCAAACATAAAACTTCCCCTCTTCACCGTCGCTATCGGCATCCAACGCCGAGTAGAAGAGCCCCTCTGGCGATGTCATTTCCCGTTGAAGCCACCCAACGATCTTGCTGCAGACTCGATCGAAAACCTCTTCCAACTCCGGCATCTGTCCTTGGCACATCGCGGTCGCTCTGGCGTAATTGCCGAGGAGCAGGGCATTGTCGTAGAGCATTTTCTCGAAATGGGGAAGGTGCCAATGCTGATCGGTCGAGTAACGATGGAAGCCACCCCCGACGACATCCTGGAGTCCGCTCATCGCCATGTGGTGCAAGGTTGTCAACG
>JADZBW010000120.1 GCA_020851885.1 Fimbriimonadaceae bacterium
AATCCGGCGATGCCCGATCAGGTGCTTGGCCGCGTTCACTTGGGAGACGAGCAGATGGTTGCCGCCGCCGTCGAAGCGGCAGTGGGCGGTTACGAGCGATGGCGAACCGATACCGGGTCCAACCGTGCGTCGGCGCTTCACCTCTGGGCGGAAAAGATCCAGGGCCGATCTTCAGAATTGGCGGAAGCGATCGCCAACGAGGTCGGCAAGCCGATCCTCGAAGCACGAGGCGAGGTTGGCCGATGCGTGGCCATTCTCCGTTACTATGCCGGGGAAGCCGTTCGTCCCATTGGAGACGTCATTCCGGGTCTGAGCGCCGGATCGCTGCAGGACTCGCTAAAGGCGCCTCTCGGAGTTGTCGGCCTCATCACCCCCTGGAACTTTCCCTTGGCAATTCCCCTCTGGAAGGCAGCGCCCGCCCTCGCCATGGGCAACGTGGTTGTCTTGAAGCCGTCCGAGCACTCGGGGTGGTGCGGTCAGCTCTTGGCGGAAACCGCCCATGCGGCGGGACTCGGGGACATCTTCCAAGTTGTGCAAGGGGCGGCCGCGGCGGGAAAGGCGTTGGTCGAGCACACCCAGGTGGCAGCGATCAGTTTCACCGGCTCGGACAAGACGGGGCACCGAATCGCCAAAGCCTGCGCCGACCACAACAAGAAATTCCAAACCGAAATGGGCGGAAAGAACGTGGCGATCGTGCTGCATGATGCCGACCTGGTCCAAGCGGCGAATCTGGTCGCGGGCGGAGCGATGCGTTTTGCCGGCCAAAAGTGCACGGCGACTAGCCGAGTCGTCGTCGAATCGGCGATCGCCGGTAGATTCAAGGACGAACTCAAGAAGGCTTGCGACGCCTTGAAGGTCGGTTCTCCAACGGAAGCATCCACCGCCATTGGCCCGGTAATCACGAAGGAATCGCAGGGCAAGCTTCTTCATGCAATCCAACACGGCGACAGGATCTATACCGGCGCCATTCCGGATTACGGCTACTTTGTGCCTCCCGTCGTTATCGGCGGATTGGACGAGATGCATGAGCTCTCCCAACAAGAGATGTTTGGACCGGTTTTGAGCTTCTTTGAGGCTGGCTCTTTCGACCAAGCCCTCGAAATCGCAAACCACACCCGATTTGGGCTGTCGGCGTCGCTCTGCACGCGCGACCTGGGTAACGCATTGAAGTATATCGATCGAATCCAGGTCGGCATGGTCCGCGTGAACGCCGATACCACTGGAGTCGATCCTCATGCGCCATTTGGAGGCTTTAAAGGCTCCAGTTCAGGTACTCGAGAGCAGGGCGTGGCAGCAAAAGAGTTCTACACCCAAATCAAGACTGTCCAGATCAACCCGTAGTGTCCCCACCCACCGAGCGCCGCCAATCCAAGCGAACGGGAGACGGCGTCACCGCGAATGCCTAGCTGGATCCATCGATTATGGGCGTTGAGCCAATCGTTCTTGAACGAGCTTCCTGACGCTTTCTAAACGATCCCCGCTTAACTCAAGTCGCGGCGGTCGAACCCGGGTATTTCCCATCCCCACCTCGGCTTGGACAAGCTTGATCAGTTGCACGAAATCAAAGGTCGTATCCAACTGGAGGAGCGGTAGGAACCACTCGTAGAGCTTGCGAGCCTCTGCTTTCTTGCCTTTTTGGGCAAAGTTGAAGAGGTCGATGGACTCCTTGGGAAGCGCGTTCACAAGTCCGGCGATCCAACCCACTGCCCCCGCATCGATGCCTTCCACGATCACGTCGTCGACGCCGACGAAGAGTGCCAATCGCTCTCCCAGGAGGGCTCGAATCCCGGTGACTCTTCGGATGTCTGCACTCGACTCTTTCACCGCATGCAACGTGGAGTAGCGGTCGGCCAATTCGCGCACCTGCGATGGAAGAACATCGGTGCCGTAGGCGATCGGGTTGTTGTAAAGCATGCAACTCAGGTTGGTCGCCATAAAAATGGCTCCGAAATGAAATCGCATCTCCTCCCAAGTGCCTTTGTACACATAGGGCGGCAGAACCATCAAACCCTGACATCCCGCGATTTCCGCCTCCTTGGAAAACTCGACGGCTTCCGCAGTTGAAAGCGCCGATACGGCGGCAACAACCGGTACGCGCGAACCAACGGCGCTAACGAGCGTCTTCAGGAGTTCGACCCTCTCGTTGTGCTTCAGCGTGGCGCCCTCGCCCAAGGATCCCGGCGCAACGATTCCTGTGCTGCCCGCGTCCACTAGCCAATTGGCGTGCTTGGCAACGAACTCATGGTCTATGGAGAGGTCAGGCTTGAAGGCCGTGGTAATGGCGGGCATAACCCCGCGCCAAATCATGGTGCTCACAGTGTGGATGTTACTCCCTATGCCACTGAGCTTACGTCCCTCACTGCCGATGGAATCGATCGGGCGCCATGGCATCCATCGCATAGGGTGCCTTTTCACCCTTCGCGATCTCGGCGACGATCTTTCCGCTCACCGGAGCCAGGCTGACCCCCATCATCGAATGCCCGGTTGCTACGATTAGGTTATCTAACCTTCTCGGGCGTCCCAAATACGGCATTCCGTCCGCTGAGCAGGGTCGAAGCCCGCTCCAAATACCCAATGAATCGAAATCGGAAGGTTGGAAGTCCGGCATGTAGCGGGGAATGTTCTCGAGAATTCCCTGGTATCTGGCCGAATTCACAGAAAGGTCATCGCCGACAATTTCCATAGTTCCTGCAAATCGGATGCCCGACGCCATGGGCGTCACGGCGATTCTTCCCTCGACGAGAATGTAGCAGTGCTTAGGTTTACTAACGACTGGAAGGTTAACGCTATAGCCCTTTCCTCCCTGCATTGGCATCCGGAATCCTGCTTGCCTGGCAAGATTGCCCGACCACGTACCGGCGGCAAGAACGATTTCGTCGGCCTGGAGTTCTTCCGAACCAGTCGTCACGGCTTTGATCTGGCGGCCTTCGATCTTGAACCCGGACACATGGGATTCATAGCGAACTGCGACGCCTTTGGCAACGAGGTCTTTCCGAAGCCACTCGACCAGTTCATTTGGATTCAAATGGCAATCGTCGAGGAAGTGAACGCCTCCAACGGCGGTGAGTTTCGTATGGACTTCCAGCGATTGAACTTCCCGACTGTCCAAAACATCGACTCTGAGATCGAGGCGACGAGCTTCCTCTGCCAGTTTCGCTTCGCTCTCGAAAGCCCTCTCTGAGTGGCAGAGCATGACGAGCCCCCCTTGCTCAAGCGAGAACGTCCCTTTGGATGCCTCCGCCATCTCGATGTAAAGTCGGCGCGAATCCATGTTCAGGTCCCTTAGAAGCCGTGAGCACTTCTCGACATGTCCAGGTCGACAGGAACGCATGAAGGTCCATGCCCATTGAAGAAGATCCGGATTCAATGTCGGGCGGATACCAAAGGGCCCCTTTCGGCGCAGCATCATCTTTAGGCCGTAGGCAACCATGCCCGGTGCCGCGAGAGGCTCGAAGTGACTCGGCACCACCATTCCGGCATTTCCCAAAGAGCAGCAGTCGTGGCCAGACTTGCCTCGTTCCAGCAGGGTGACTTGGAAGCCCGCCTCATGCAAGTAGTAAGCGCAACTAAGACCAATGATGCCTTCCCCAATGACAATTGCGGTCCGGCTCATTTGCGAATTCCTTCCGATAAGGGATCGTCGTCGTCGAAAATCAAGGTCGTATGCCCGGTCACGTAGGCGCGGCCTTCGATGGTGGGAACTACTTGGTCTCCAAGCGGCTCGTACCAGGCCCGAAAGGCGGTGCCGACGATGCTCTCCTGGACAAGCGGTTCGCCCGGCAGAAGTTTGCCGTCGGCGGCAAGACAGGCGAGTTTGGCGCTTGTTCCCGTTCCACAAGGCGAGCGGTCATACTCGCCGCCCGGACATAGCACGAAGTTCTTCGAATCGGCGTCCTCCCGAATAGGCGGTCCGAACACTTCAACATGGTTGATCGCCGGATAGCCCTGCTCGTTCACCGCCTTCATCGCCGCCTTGGTGAAGGCCATGAGCGCCTCGATATTCTGACTCAGCACGGGAATGGGTGAGTCCTTGACAAGGAAGAAGGTGTTGCCTCCCCAAGCGACGTCGCCAACCACTTCGCCATAATCGGGAACCTGGATTGGGATGGCTTTGGCAATGCGGTAGGCAGGTACGTTTCTGACTTGAACGGTATGGGAGTCGACCAGAGTTGCCTCGACCAAACCGACCGGAGTATTGAGATTGTAGCTCCCCGGGGCCAACCCCTGGCTGGCTAGAGTCGCCATCAAACCAATCGTCCCGTGGCCACACATGCCTAGGGCGCCAGCCGGGTTGAAGAAGATGAGATCGTGAAGGCAACCCGGTTCCGTTGGGTCGCCGATCCAGGCGCCGACGACCGCTTCATAGGCTCGCGGCTCCAAAAGCAAGGGGCGATAGTGAAGATCGAAGAGTTGCTGAAATGTCTCGACACGTTTGGCGATGTTCTTCCCTGCGGGTTCGGGAGCCCCTGAAACCACCAAACGGGTGGGCTCGCCCTCGGTATGTGAATCGATCACATGAACTTCGCGCATCACGTTCAGTTTATCCTTTGCTCAATATTGGATCTGGCAAACCGACGATGCTCCGTTTCCGACCGATCATCAAGTCGCTCACGATGATCTCGTTGAGACCAGGTTTGAGAACGGTCGCCGGGCAGTAAGTGGTTTGCTGCGGCCCAATATCCCAATGTCTGCCGAGGTTAAAACCGTTGACCCACACATTCCCTTTGCCCCAACCCCTAGAATCTAAATGGGTGTCGTGTGGTTCCTCAACGTGGAATTCACCCCTATAGAGAGCAGGTTCAGCCAATTCGATTCCCTCGGTGAATTCGGCAAGCGAGAAGTCGATCGGAAAAGCAATGACGTCGAAAAGAGGCACGCCGTCCAGGTTGGCGGTTACGATCCCCTTACGCTCGGCGAGCATCTGCCGCGCATAGTTGATCCTTCCCGTGTTTTCGACCAGTATCTCGATCTTTCCGCCGTGGGTTACGCGCAAAGCGCATTCACCGAGCCGACGGTCCACCGTGCCCATTATCCGTCCGTCAGACATGATCACGGCGTAATCTTGGAGTCCATCCAAAGTCAAGACTCCTGATCCAGGGCCCGCCAACTTGACCTGATAGAGCACATACCCGTACCCGTGGCCAAGTTCCTCGAAGCTCTTCCAGCCATCGACGCCCTTGCCTTTCAAGGACATCATTGGGCAGGACGAAGTCATGGGGACTTCCCTTAACCGCCCAGGCAAGGCCTCTGCAGGCACCTCAGGAAGCGGCTCGGTCAAGTGCTTCTCGATGACCGCCCGAAACGCATGCCACTTGGCCGTCAAGCGACCGTCTTCTGCCAGCGCCGCATCGTAGTCATAACTACTGACATCTGGACGATACCCGTCTGCCGTCCAATTGGCCCCGTTCATGAATCCCCAATTCGTTCCGCCGTGAAACATATAGAGGTTGAACGAGACGCCCTCCCGCATGAACCAATCCAGATCCTCGACTTGCGTCTCGGTTGGGGTCGAGTGGTGCTCGCAGCCCCAGTGATCGAACCAGCCGAACCAGAGCTCGCCGCACATCCGTGGCACGTTGGTTCGGAATTTGGCGAATTCAGCGAATCGCTCTTCCGGCCGGCTTCCGAAGTTGATCACCGAGGTCACGCCGGGCAGCGTGCCTCCTTCCAGCATCGCAGGCGTGGGCCCGTCCGATGTAAACAGTTCGCCATCAAAACCGGCCCCGACCAATTGGTCCCGAATCGCGGACATGTATTCGTGGTCTGAACCAAAAGAACCATACTCGTTCTCCACCTGCACCAAGATGATCGGCCCGCCACGTTCAATCGTTTTGCCCGACACTTGTTCTCCAACCTTCATCAGGTATTGCCGTGAAA
>JADZBW010000121.1 GCA_020851885.1 Fimbriimonadaceae bacterium
AACCGCAGTTCAGTCGGAATTGGCGTCAACATCCAACCTAACGACGAAGGCATCCTCGTGGTCCGGGTCGTTCCCAAGTCACCTGCCGATGATGCCGGCATCGAACCAGGCGATATCCTCGTCAAGGCGAACGGGAAGCAGATCACCGATCCGGCCGAACTTCGCGGCGAAGAGGGCCAGCAGGTAACCGTCACCGTCAAGAAGAGCAAGGGCGGATACAAGGATTACATCATCACGCGCCGCCGCTTCTCGACCGTTCGTCCGGAAGAGCTCAAGTGGGTCGACAAAGACACCGCCGCACTCAACATCTACACGTTCGATCTCAGCTATGATCCTCGGAACGTCGAGAAGTTGATGACGGAGGCCGCCAAGGCCAAAAATCTTATCATCGACCTTCGCAATAACGGTGGTGGGGCAGTCATGAATATGATGCACTTCCTAAGCCTCCTCCTGCCCAATGGAAGCACCGTTGGCACCTTCGTTTCGAAATCGGCCGTCGAGAACTATGTGAAGGAGAAAGGCGGCAACCCGAACGACCTCAAAGCCATCGCCGAATTCGCGGAAAGCAACAAGATCAAGACTCGGGAGAGCAAGACGGTTCCCACTTTCAAAGGCAGGATCGCCGTCCTCGTGAATGGGGGAAGCGGCTCCGCATCCGAAATTACCGCCCAAGCCCTTAAGGAGATCGTGAACGCTCCGATCGTCGGCACGAAGTCGGCAGGGGCCGTTTTGGTCTCCGTGATGATCCCGGTTGTTCGCGGATTCCAAGTCCAATACCCGATCAACGACTATGTTTCGGCCAAGGGCGTCCGCCTGGAACACACCGGAGTTCCCGTCGATGTCGAGGCGCGCACTCCACAGGAGGTCATGCCGGGCAAGCCTGATCCAGCCTGGCAGTTTGCGGTGGACCTTCTCGCCAAGATGGGCCCTCCCAAACACTAGGAGCCTATTGAACTGAAAGAGCCTCCCCGACATGGCCGGGGAGGCTCTTTTTTGTCCACTCTACTTGAGCAACTTGATACTCTTCGCTGCCTTGCCTGCACCGAGTTGAAACGCCGTCGGCGCTGGCGCTTGATTCAAGCCCGACCAATGGATCGTTCGCTCCGAGCTGAACAAGGTCTTGCCATCCCGATCCTTGTTCACTGCCGAAAGGCTCGCCAAGAGGTGGTTGTCTCGTCGGATCCCCATCGAGACCCGAATCGTCGCACTATTGGCCTCCACCAGGTCCACCCAGACTCCGCCAACTTGCAGAGCGCCGACCTTCTTCACACGCGCACCCAACGGAATCACCGCATCGATCGGGTTCTTTTTGGCAAAGAGTTGGATGGGCAGAATCTCGGCATTGGCGCCTACCCGTCCGAGCCAAGCATTGACGTTGTAGGGACCCATGTTGCCTTTGAAAAGGCCCTTCTTGCACTGCAATAAGAGGCTCTTGTTTCCGTAGACCCATTGCGCCCCCATCTGTTTCGCGGCGATCGCGGAACCTGAAAGCGCATAGACCTTCCTCTCATTCCCATTGGTGATCGACAAGACGCCAGATTTGAAACCGGCGAAAGCCCGCTTGGATTGCTCCACGATCTTGCGCGTCTCGGCATCGGCAAAGACGATCACGGGAGGTTTCGAAGGCTTGGCCTGAGTCAGAAACAAGAAGGTGATTCCGAGGATCATTGGTTGACGTTACCTCGCTCGCCATTACGGCTTGCTGAGTCCTTGCGGCGCTCGGCTTCTGCCTAGGAAGCCAGCCAAGGCGATGACCGTCACCAAATAAGGCAGGGCCTGCCAGGCTTCCGAAGGAATCTTCGCCCCCAAGAGTCCAGTTCCTTGAAACTGGATCTGGATGGCTTCAAAGAGCGCAAAGAGGATGCATGCGACGAAAGCGGGAATGGGCCGCCAACCGCCAAGGATGAGCGCCGCGAGCGCGATGTAGCCGCGTCCGGCGGTCATGTCGTTGGTGAAACGCCCAACGTTGCTCAGGATCATCGCCCCGCCAAGCCCGGTGAAGACTCCTGTCGCGATGAGAGCGGCGAATCGAACTTTGAGGGGGCGAATCCCCATGAGTCGTGCCTTGTCTGGATCATTTCCAACGGCAAAGAGTCGCAATCCAGCCCTCGTGCGGCGCACATAGAGGTAGGTCAGGAATGGCAAGAGAAATGCCAGAACCATGTAAATCGAAACCGTGAATCTACCCGCGGCACCCAATTCGATGGTCAGCGTGGGCAGGATCGGCACCGCTTCTTTTCGTGCATTGTCGGTGAATGCCTGATTCAAGAAGTTGGTTCCCCCCATGGCCAATGCGTTGAGCGCCATGCCGCTGATGATGTGGTCCAGCGAGAACTTCTGAGTCAGCAACCAATGCAACAAGCTCAGCAAAATGGCGGTCGCGATGCCGCATAAGACACCCAGAAAGGCGTTGCTAAACGCAACCGACGTCAGCGACGTGACACAGGCGGCCACAAGCATCTTGCCTTCCAGAGCGAGGTTGATGACGCCGCTACGCTCGCTGGCGAATCCCCCGAGCGCGGCCAGAATGAGAGGTCCGGCCAAAGCGATCGTGCTGAGGAGGATCGTCACCAACGTCACGATTCCACCGCCTTGACTTTCCGGTAGCGTATCGCCGCCGCAATCACGATTAACACCCCAAGGATTACGGTCGTGATGCTCTTGGGCACGTTGGAGATCTGCACCATCGTCCCACCCTTGGCCAAGACGCCGAATAGGAGAGCGCTTGGAATCAAGCCGTAGGCGGAAGACCCGGCCAAGAGCGCCACCCCTAAGGCGTCGAAGCCATATCCCGGCGAGAAATTGCCATAGTAGCGATGTTCGAATGCCAAAACTTGCATGGAACCGGCAAATCCCGCGATCGCACCGGACAGCAGCATGGCCTTCATGATCACGCGCTTCGCATCGATTCCCGCCGTCGCGGCCGCAATGGGATTTGCTCCTACCGCCTGAAGTTCATAGCCTGTGACGCGTCGCTTGAGCCAGTAGCCGAGAGCGGCCGCACCGACGATGCCAAAGATCAGCGCCGGGCTCAGGGTCCAAGGACCCGAGTTCACCAGCGGTGGCAGTTCGGAATTCGATGCAATGTTGGCGGTGGTCGTTCCTTCTTGAGTCGGGTCTTTCAGTGGTCCCGCGACCAGGGCCATGGTCATGA
>JADZBW010000122.1 GCA_020851885.1 Fimbriimonadaceae bacterium
ATCCAACCATAGTTGGCCGGCCCGAAAACCATGCTCTTGGGAGCCACATCCTTGATTGCCGAGGCGAACTCCTGGTTATTGGCGATGATTTGGGCATAAGTCGGGTTCTTGGCCCAAATGCGCTCGTGGGTGTGGCCCCAAAGGTCGGGTTCATTGTCCAAGCTGTACCAAACTGGCGTCTTTGGCGACTTGACTTTTTGCAGCCAGGCAACAAACTCGTCCTGATAAACGAATCGGTCCTTGGTGTCCGGTGGGTAGTTGAATGGCCGGCCCTTGCGGGCCAAGGACTTCAGGAATCGTACGTCGAGATAATTCGGCGTCTTGTTCACATCCCCGTCTCCATTTTTGTCTGCTGAAACATAACCTGCCGTCGGCACGGTGAGCAGGACGGCGGCGCCATTTTCTTGACCCGCATCGAGGAAGGTCTTGGCCGTCCAACCGGGGACATTGGATTCACCTAGATATCCGTCATTTTGGTGATGCCAATCCGCCCCCGCGTTGCTGGCATTGGTTTCCCAGTTGTAAGCCGTCATCCGGTTACCACCCTGCCTTGCCAAGGTGATGCCTGATCCCATTTTCTTGAAGTCTGGATAGTTAACCCCGTAAATATACTGGGAAATTGGCTTTTGAACCCGAGCGTCGATCACAACCTCTTTGGGTTGGGCCACGGTAAAAAACAAGAACGCACTCAACATGTGTTCTCTATGATATAACGAAATATCAAAAATAGGAAAGGCTACGGCATCGCGACTGAAATGCAGGATCACCGCAATTGCCGAGGCTCCGACGTATAATCGATTCATGCTCCATGAGATCGACCAGTCGCTCCGCAACATGCTGGTTGCCGAGTTCAAGGAAACGGAACAGCGATTGATCCAAGGCGAGGATCAAGTTCTCGTTGGAGCGCCCCCGGCGGCCGACTTCAAGCCAAAGAAACCGACTCTCAACCTCTTCTTGCACGATGTTCACGAGAGCCCGAATTTGCGCAATTTCTCATTTGAGACGAAACCTTCGAGCGATGAATGGGAAGTCGGGCGCAGTTTGAAGCCGACGCACGTCAATGCCAGCTTCCTGATCACCTCTCATGCGGAAGATGCTATGACCGAGCATCGACTCTTGGGTGAGACGCTGGGGATTCTCTTGCGACATCCATTCGTTGCAGAAAAGCACCTCGTGGGATCGCTGCAGCCGTTCAAAGACGAGGCGATGAAACTGTCGATCGCCCAAAGGGACCACTTTGCCCACGGAGATGGCGCCAAAGTTTGGCAGGCGACGGGACAGCCCTTGCGGCCCTTCATTGGCCTGGTTGTCGCGGCGATGTTCGATCCATTCGATACGCGCCTTGTGAAGAGGGTCCGTGAAGCCATATTCGGCCTTGCGCAGCATGTCCATCCCGAGGGTGAAGAGCGCCAGATGAGCGTGCATCGCGTTCGTATCGGTGCGGCGGGAATGGTCTCTGACGCTGAGTCCGGTGCGCCCTTGGTCGATGTCAAAGTGAGCTTGGAAGGCAGGCCGGAGTCCACCCTCACCGATGCCTCCGGGGTTTTCTTCTTCCGGAACTGGCCCGTTGGTCGCCACAAGATTAGATTTGAAAAGGCTCCTTTCCTGGCGAGGGAAGAAGAAACGGTGACGCCGCCGATTGGACGAGCCAATGAGATGCCCCTGATGGACGTGAAACTGACATTGGCATCCGATGCCGAGCGACAGATATCCCAAGCTTCTGGCACGTCGTTCGCCCTGCCAGGCGCCGAACTGATTGGCACGCTTCGCTTTGCCGACGGTTCGCCCGCCGCCTTCATTCCGGTTCGAATCAATAATCGAACTGCAGTAACCGACGAAAACGGTGGATACCACTTCACCGATGTTCCCGGTCCGATCAAAGAACTGGTTGCCGAGATCCCGGGCCAGGGCGAAGTCGCCAAGCCGGTGAGCGCCAAGACGACGACGGTTGAGCTGGGCAAAAAGTAGACGGCCTCAACGGACGAGGCGACGCATGACATCGGTACGACCCGCCGATTCAAGTTCCAAGCTAGAATCTTCTCATGGGCGTCGCCGCGATGGTTCTCTACTCGGTGTTCGCTTTCGTCGCGGCCCTCAATTTGGCCCTCATGCGCCGGCCTCGGCCCCAACTGGAAGGAGACGACTTCTGCATTCTCATTCCGGCGCGAAACGAGTCGAATAACCTCCAGGAACTGATCCCCCTCCTTCAATCTCAGCTGGGAGGACCTCCCAAGATCTACGTGTTCGATGATGAGTCGGAGGACGGGACGGGCCAAGTTGCCGCTGACCTTGGCGCTTTGGTTGTCCGACCACGAGAACCCCTTCCAAAGGGCTGGACGGGTAAGAACCGCGCTTGCCATGAATTGGCCAAAGTCGCCGCTGAGGACTCCGACGCAAAGTGGTATCTGTTTCTGGACGCCGACGTTCGTCCCGCGCCCCACTTTCTGGCCGCGATGAGGGGTCTTGCCGTGCAATCCGGACGGGCGGTGGTTCTAACCGGATTCCCGCAAATGCTTCCGGGCAAGGGAATGGAACCGCTCTTTCTTGCTTGGGTTGGTTGGATTCTCCTGTCGACCAATCCTTATGGTCTCGTCAGTCGGACGGGCCGCTCACATAGCCGATTCACGAACGGGCAAGTCCATGCCTGGCGCTCCGATGTCTACGTGGACCTGTGGCCGAATGAGCGGGTCAAAGGGCACGTCATGGAGGACGTGATGATGGGCCGAATCTTGGCTCACGAAAAGCTCAAAGTCGAAGTAGCGAATCTCTCGCACTGCGTAAAAGTGCGGATGTATGATTCTTGGCGAGAAACGCTGGATGGGATGAGCAAGAATAGTTTCGAGATCACCGGAAGCGTGATCGGCAGTCTTCTGCTCGCTCTGTTTTTAGCGGCCATTGGCTTGCTGTGGCTCGGCGCGGGGAGCCTGATATGGGCGGGATTGGGAACCCTGATCCTAAGCGGCATCCTTGTGGCAATCACCGTGAGAGGACCAATTTGGCCCGCATTTCTCATGCCTTTGGCCCTGCTCATCGGCGCATGGACGATCCTGCGATCCGCCTATTGGCGAAAAACGGGACAAACGCGATGGAAAGGGCGAATCTACGCCGACTAGTGGTGACTGCTCTCTCCTGGGGTTTCCGTTCGAGCCCGAATCGCCAGGAGCAGGGCGCCGATCACGACACCGAGCACCCCACCGCCGACAAAGCCGGTCAGGATTTCGGAGAATCGATAGATCTGATATTCGGGTTGGCCAGCTGAATTGAAGAGCGGCCACAACCAGCATCCCAGTACGGCAAAAGCAAAGGGAACGACCCCAAAAGCGGCGGCCAGCGCTAACTTATCGGCTTCTCGATCTCGATCCATGTTGGGACCCATTATGCCGCAGTACGGTCGATTCTGGCAACGATTTAATGCGCGGCCCTCGCTTCTTCGATGGAGCCAACCATCTCGATCACTTGCTTGCCGTCCTGATCGACAAAGACCCCGCAAGGCCCGCCCCAGGAATTCGCCTCCAACGTCGCCACCGTCGAGCCGTCGAATCGATAGACGGGGAAGTAGTAGTGAGCGACCCTCTCCGCCAAGCCCTCGATGTAGTGCCCCACGATAATCCGTCGGAAACGATCCTTCGTGACGTTGGGTCCCGACCCGTGAACGAGGGATCCGTTGAAGAAGAGTACATCTCCAGGCTTCATGTCCATTGGGACCGTCTCCAAGTCTTGAGGGACGGGAACCTCTTCCCCCGTAAAACTCAAGCGGGTATCCGAATCACCCGGACATAGCATTGGCATATCTTGAGTCCCAGGAACGACCACCAAGCCTCCATTTTCCTGGTCGATTTCGTCGAGCGCCAACCAGGCGGCCATGCAGGTGCCAGGATCTGCTCGCAGGTACCGCTGGTCTTGGTGAAGCGCCTGCCCCTTGGCCCCGGGTGGCTTGAAGTAGATCATCGTTTGCACGGCCAATGGTTCGCGATCGTAAAATGAGGTCAGGTAGGTGCGAATCCGCTCATCGACCATATACTTCATCGCAACTTCGTCGTTCCGATGCGGTTGCAACAGTCGTGGGTAGCGTTTGAGTGGATCATCGCTTTCAGGGTGGACGCCCCCTTCTGCCCAGCCATCGCCACCGCGCTCGACCATATCCATGAAGTAGTCGCGAAGGAAGTCGGTTTCCTCGGCGCGGAAGAGTCCACGGACGAGCAGATAACCTTCGCGCTGATAGAAGGCAACCTGATTGGGGTCGACTGTAGGTTCCATCGTGCCTTCAATCAGACGGTTATCGGAGAGACTTTCGGCGCACATTTTCAGAAATCTAATCCGCGAGACGAAAAGGAGCCTGAATCGATGGGGGCAGGTGAAGAGCCGGCAGCCCTTCCGTCGGCGTGGTCCGCTCCATCAGCATGCCCACTGCCTTCAGCGGATCGACTTTGCCATGAATGACGCTGTCGATCGCGGCAAAAACCGGCATCTCGATTCCATGTCGTCGGGCAAGCATCTGCACCGACTCACTCGTGGAAACACCCTCTACGACCTGTCCAATTTCGGCAAGGGCTTCTTCAAGGGACTTGCCTTGCCCCAGGTACTTACCCGCGCGGTAATTGCGACTGAGAATGCTCGAAGCGGTAGCGAACAAGTCGCCTACTCCCGCAATCCCCAGGAATGTTTCCAACCGGGCGCCCATGGTCAGGCCCAATACCACCATTTCCTTCAACCCTCGGGCGAGAAACGCTCCTTTCGTGTTGTCGCCAAAGCCCAGCCCGTCCGACATACCGGCGCCAACGGCAATGACATTCTTCAGCGCTCCAGCCAGTTCAACCCCGATCACATCGTCGGTTTTATAGACGCGAAAGGTGCGGCAATTGAAGGCGAGTCTGACTTTCTCCGCTTGCTCATCTTCTTTGAAAGCAGCCACCGCCGCCGTTGGAATCCCTCGAACGATTTCGACGGCAAGATTGGGACCGCTCAACGCACCAATTTGGGCGCCAGGTAGGACCTCGCTGACGACTTCGGCCATCGTCTTTCCAGAACCTGCTTCAAGTCCTTTGGCCGCCACGACGACAAGGGGATGATTGCCGCTGACTTCTTGAACAACCGCCCTTGCCGCATTCGATGGCACGGCCACGACCGTCATCTCTACTGGCTCGAGGTGGGAATGCAGAAGCCCATACTTGACGTTCTCGGGCAAGACGAATCCGGGAAGGTATTTGAGGTTCTCGCGAGTGGCACGGAGAATCTCGATCTCCTCTTCGTCTCGCCCAAGCAAGCTGACCTCATGCCCGCTTCGCGCGAGGAGCAATGCGAGGGCAGTGCCCCAACTCCCAGAACCGAGAACGGCGACCTTCATTGTCGATGATTGTACAGGCTCCGACGTCGAATGATCGTCGAAGAGGAGGAGGACTCCAGAATCGAATGGTCACGTTAACCGTAATAACCCTCGATCCTGGAATCCTTCAAGGTCAATCGACTACCCGCCGATCTTGGATTTGTCTGGATACGCCGGCTTCTTGACTTCGGGCTTCTTGAACGTCTTCAGCCGCTCCAGGGCAACTTCGACGGCCTTCTCAAGTTGGGTGTCCCGACCTTGGCGCCACAATGCCGGGTCCAATTCCACCTCGACATCTGGGTCGACGCCATGGTTTTCAACATCCCAAGTGCCATTTGGATTGTAGAAAGCGACATTTGGCGAAGTGACGGAACCACCATCCACGAAGGCGGGGAATACGAGGATTCCCACCAATCCGCCCCAAGTGCGCTTGCCGACAATAGGACCGACCGCAGCCTTCTTGAAGTGCCAAGGGAAGTAGTCGCCCCCCGACCCTGCGAACTGGTTGACGATCATGACCTTCGGTCCGAAATTTGCGCTTGCGGGGCTCGCGAAGTCCTTGCCGTATCGGGACGTCCACATGCTCATCAACGGCCTGGACATGCTGTCGACCATATAGTCGTCCACTTGGCCGCCGTGATTGAAACGCTCATCGACGATCATCCCGTCCTTTCGGGTCTGGGCGTAATAATAGCGATTGAAGTTGATCCAGCCGCCAACGTTGGTATCGGGAATGTGAACGTATCCCAACTTCCCGCCACTCATCTGATCGACCTTGCGTCGATTGTCTTCTTCCCAAGCCAGGGATCGGAGGGCGGCGTCGCTTGCGGTCGGCACCACGACGACTTCCCGAGAACCCGTGTCCGTTGGATTCGGTCCGATCTTGATCCGAATCTGCTTGCCGGCCGTCGCTTCGAGCCGTTGGTAGATGTTGTCTTTGGCGGTCAGGTCCTTGCCATCGATGGCGAGGATGTACTCGCCGGCAATCGCCGCCACTCCGGGCTGGGTCAAAGGTGCTCTGAGACCGGGATTCCAGCTTTCTCCGTTGTAGACTCGGGCAAGGCGATAGCGATTGGCCTCGATCGAGTAATCCGCGCCCAGGAGTCCTCCTGGCACGCCCTCCGCACCCGGGACGTCGCCGCCTTGAATGAACATGTGGCCGATGCAGAGTTCGCCCAGCATGTCCTCGAACAAGTAGTTCAAGTCCGCCCGACTTCGGAGCCCGGCAAGGAATGGCTCGTAGCGTCTCTCCATCGCCTTAAGATCGATTCCGTGGAAATTCGGTGCGTAGAGGTAGTCGCGTTGAATTCGCCAGGCCTCGTGGTAAATATGGCGCCATTCCTTGGCGGGATCGATTTTTGCCTGAAGTTCTCCAAGATTAAGGGCTCCCTGCCCTGGCTGAGGAGGCGCCATCGTCGAAACGATCGACCAACTCGAGCCCTGAATGAGAAGCATTTTGTCGCCCCTTGGCGTGATGTCTGCCCCCGAGACGCTTCGGGCGAATGGGATCGGCTGCCGCGAAGCCAGATCGAACTTCCAAAGCATCGTTTGAGGCTGAGAAACGACAGTGGCGATGGGAGAGACTTCGAGGGCAAACAGCGAACCTTCCGGCCCTGCCAACAAGCTCTGATAGTTCCTTGCCGGCATGGCAAGTGGCACGATCCGCTGATCGATTCCGTTCAAGTCGATCGTGAAAGGCGCTTCCTTGGGGGGAGTCTGAGCCGCGCCTTCCTCATCGCTTTCGGGCTGATTGGGGTTCGGCACATCCCGGCGAAGCGCAATGGCGTAAATCGAGCTTGTAGAGTTCAGGGCGCTATAGCTGCTGAGGTCCAACCACGCGGCGGAGACACCGGTGTTGGTGCTCGCACTGAAGTAGAGGTAGTCCCCGCCTCGATCGAAAACCGGGAAGCGGCAATTGGCGATTCCATCGGTTACTTGCGTGACTTTGCCCTTTTCGACCTCGTACAGAAAGACGGCGTTGAGGTGGTTTTCCAAGTCCCGGTGCCAGGTGATCCACTTGGAATCCTTGGACCAATTCGGGGTGACGTTCCGTGTTGGATCTTCATAGGTGAAGGTATCCACCAGCGTGTTCTTCGCCGTGGCGACATCCAACAGCCAGAGGTTATGGCGATTGTCCGTGTAGGCGATCTTCTTGCTGTCAGGCGACCACACCGGTGAGAAGTAAAACGCAGGCCCTTGACCCAACGCCACCCACTTCTCTTTATCCGTGGCAACGTCGTGAAGGGCGAGCATGTACTCTCCAGACTCGTCGGTGAAAAATGCCACCGTCTTGCCATCCGGCGACCAGGATACGGATCGGTTGGCAACCCCATCCTTGCTGCTCAATTCGCGAGCGTTGCCCTTGCTGGCCGGCACCGTGAAGATCCGGCCACGGGCTTCAAAAGCGACTCTTGCCCCGCTGGGTGAAATCGAACCGCTTCCGAGGAACGCGGCCAACTGCTTGTACTGGGGCCGAAACTCCGGGAAATCTCCTTCGAGAGTTACGTTGACCTCGGTCGACTTCTTGGTGGCGAATTCATAGAGCTTCAGCGATCCCAGCTGCTCGTAGACGATTCCCCCCGGGCCAGAGTCTGCCGCCTTGATATCGAATCCGGATCCCTTGACGACCTCGCTTGTTTGGCCAGTGCCCGTGTCATAGCAATAGATCCCAGTGGGACCCGTGCGATCGGAGATGAAGTAGATATCGTTCTGAACCCACATCGGGTTGCGATCGTTGGAGTTCTTGCGCGGAATCTCCTTAACCTTGGAATCCGAGAGCTGGCCAATCCAAATGGGTAAGGTCTGGCCGCCACGGTAGCGCTTCCAAGCCTCCTGCCAGTGAATGAAGGGAACGTAGGCAATCTTGGCTCCATCTGGCGAGTAACTGACTTCACTGCCCGATGGGAACTGCAGCGCCTTCGGCGTCCCTCCCTCCATCCCAACCGAGAAGAGTCTCGGAAGATCGGTATTGGAGAACATGTTCGATGAGAAGGTGACGGACTTTCCGTCGGGCGACCAGCCGGTTACGAGATCGCGAGCAGGGTGAAAGGTCAGTCGCTTGGGAATACCGCCATTGGCGGGCATCACGTACACGTCGGCATTGCCGTCGTATTCACCCGTGAAAGCGATCATGGTGCCGTCAGGTGAGAACTTAGGATTGGCCTCGGTTCCAGGGGCGGTGGTCAATCGGCTCGCCCTTCCACCGGTCCGAGGTACGGACCAAAGATCGCCCGCGAATTGGAAGACGATTTCGGTCTTGCCAAGGGTGGGGCTCCGCATGAGCATTGGAGTCGCTTCAGTGTCGAGGGTGTATGGGTTAAGCGTTGCCGCTGCGAGAAAAAGGGTGATCGCCACCATGTGCGCAAGGTTAGCAAATTTGAGCAAAGGATGCTAGGGAAAAGGGACCAGGAGAGTATTGGTCGTTGAGGCGTGGATGTCCCACCCATGGTTTTCACGCCCTCCCTCCTCATTCACGAACCATCACGAGGAGGGCGAATGAACTGCAGATTGGTTTGGCAAGAACAGTCCTATCAAATCTCCATCCTCATCGGGTATAGTGCGCTGTTGAGGTTAGGAAGGCACGTTTGCCGTTGACTGGAGCTCCCCACGGGGGGTTGCATTGAGCGGCCGACGCCGTCCCCCTCGCCAAAACCGGAGACTTAACGAATCGAATGCCGCTGGATAAGAATGTAAAGAGTCAAGTGATCGCGCAGAATGCGACGGCCGAAGGTGATACCGGATCAGCCGAAGTTCAAATTGCGATTATGCATGCCCGGATCCAACAGATCACGGAGCATCTGAAGACTAACCGAAAGGACTTCCACTCACTGCGAGGCCTCATGGTACTCGTCGGCAAGCGCCGCAGACTGGAAGGTTATCTAAGGGCAAAAGACGTTGTTCGCTATCGCGCACTGATGTCCAAGCTTGGTATTCGCGAAGTTAGGCCCCGATAACGGAGGCTTAAATGATTCATTCCCACGAATTCGAGGTGGGGGGCAAGACCCTCTCCATCGAATCTGGCCGCGTTGCCAAGCAAGCTGGCGGCGCCGTCCTACTCGGCATGGGCGAAACCGTCGTCCTTGGTGTCGCCACCATGTCCGAGAATCCCCGCGAAGGGATCGACTTTCTTCCCCTTGTCTGCGACTACGAAGAGCGCAAATACTCGGTAGGCAAGATCCCCGGCGGCTTTATCAAGCGCGGCGGACGACCTTCTGAAAAGGCAACTCTCGTTTCCCGCCTGATCGACCGACCCCTGCGCCCGTTGTTCCCCAAGGGATTGCGAAACGAAGTTCAGATTGTCTGCATGACTTTTGCGGTCGAGCAGGAGAATCCACCTGACGTTCTCGCGATCAACGCCGCTGGCGCCGCCCTTGCGGTGAGCGACGTCCCGTTCAAGACCCCGGTTGCCGGAGTCCGAGTCGGCCGAATCGATGGCAAGTTCATCCTCTTCCCAAGCAATGATCAGATCAAGGTTTCCGACCTCGACCTCGTTGTCGCCGGTCACAAAGACGCCATTTCAATGGTGGAAGCGGGCTCGACGGATGTCACCGAAGAGGACATGATCAAGGCGCTCAAGTTTGCCCACGATGCGATCAAGAAGATCTGCGGCGAGTTTGAGAAGTTTGCCAAGAAGGCTGGAAAAGCCAAGCGCGAGCCGAAGCTCTACGCCGTCGACGACGATCTCAAGAAGACGATCGAGAAGAAGTTTGGCAAGGATATCGAGAAGGCGATGCTCGGCGCCAAAGACAAGGCGATGCGAGAGAGCGCCCTGAGCGACATCATCAAAGATGTCGTAACAAAGCTCAAACCGGACTATGCCGATCAACCCGAACTGCTTGGCCAACTTGGCGAAGCCGCTGACGGAGTTGTCAAAGGGGTCGTTCGAGAACTCATCCTGAAGAAGGACAAGCGACCCGACGGCCGCGGCCTCACCGAGATTCGCCCGCTTGAAGCGATCGCCGGAATCCTGCCCCGAGTTCACGGTTCAGGCTTGTTCACCCGAGGTCAAACCCAGGTGATGACGGTTCTCACCCTTGGTCTTCCGGGCGATGCCCAGACCATGGATGGAATCGAAGAGGAAGAGCCGAAGCGCTATATGCACTTCTATAACTTCCCCGGCTACTCGGTTGGCGAAGTGAAGATGATGCGAGGCGCGGGACGGCGCGAGGTCGGCCACGGCGCACTGGCGGAGCGAGCTCTGCGAAGCGTGATCCCGCTCGATGATCCAGATTTCCCCTACACCATGCTTCTGATCTCGGAAGTACTTGAATCGAACGGATCGACATCGATGGCTTCGGTCTGTGGATCGACGCTGGCGTTGATGGATGCTGGAATCAAGATCAAGGCGCCAGTAGCCGGTATTGCCATGGGCCTCATGTCGGACGGCAAGGTCTTCAAGGTGCTTACCGACATCCAAGGGATGGAGGATTTCTGCGGCGACATGGACTTCAAGGTCGCCGGAACTCGAAACGGAATCACTGCCCTTCAACTCGATACCAAGCTCGATGGCATTCCCGACAAGGTGCTTGCCGATGCATTGAAGCAGGCCAAAGACGCTCGATTCCAAATCCTCGACGTGATCGAGGCTGAGATCGCGGCTCCTCGGGAGACGGTTGCTGCCAGCGCACCTCAGGTGACGACGATCAAGATCAACCCTGAGAAGATCGGCGCCGTCATCGGCCCGGGTGGGGCCGTCATCAAGAAGATGACCGCAGAGACCGGAGCAAGCATCGACATCCAGCAGGACGGAACGGTCCTCGTTGGTGGTTCGAACGCCGATCAAGTTGCCGATGCGATCGCTCGGATCAAGTCCCTCACCGACGAAATTGGAGTTGGCGCGGAGTTCCGTGGCAAGGTGACCCGGATCATGGGACGCGGCGCGATGGTCGAATACATCCCCGGCCGAGAGGGAATGGTTCCAAAAGAGCACATCACCACCAAGCCGATTGGTCGAATTGAAGAGGCCGTCAACATCGGTGACGAGTTGAACGTGCGCGTTCATGAAGTCGATGGCATGGGTCGAATCAACTTCACCGCGCTTGGAATTGCTCAAACGTTGCCAGGTTTGGAAGAAAATGCCGATGCAACGCCTCCACCTCCCGGACAAGGCGGCGGAGACCGTGGCGGACGCGGCGGTTACGGAGGACGCGGGGGCGGCGATCGAGATCGCGGCCGAGGCGGAGACCGGGATCGAGGTGGACGTGGCGGAGATCGAGGCGGACGTGATCGAGGCGATAGAGGCGGAGACCGAGGCGGTCGAGACCGAGAGCGAGCCCCTCGTGAAACGACCAACGAAGGAGACAATGGAAAGTCGGCGGTCGTCGATGTTCCGGAAGCATTCCCGAAGCGAGATCGTGGCGGCGATGACGAAAATGTCAACACGCGCTTCCGACCTCGTCGCTAGGATGTGACGGTCGAGTAAGTTGAAGGGGGCCAGTCGGCCCCCTTTTCCATGGATGACCTAGAGGGGAGACCGGCTCAATCGGACCTCATGCCCGCCCGCCAACGACCTCGCCTTCAGCCCCCCACCCGTTCCCCAATACCGAACCTGGATCACCCCGGCCGATGGGCAGGTAACGAAGTTGTCGCCAAACTGACCAACGCCATCCTCATCGCTCAGGAACAGGTCCACTACTGGTTGGTCGAGCCGCAGAGTCAGCGCGCCTTCGTGATTCGCCATCGAGGCATAGATCGGCTTGGGCTCGCCAAATCGTGCGTGTTTTGGCTCGTCCAGCAACTGCCAGGCACTCACTTCTTCGGTGGCCGCGACCAGAAGCGTTTCCGGTACCGAGAGCCCCTTCAGGGAGGTCTCGAGGACCACCTTGCGCTCTCCAGGCGATAGCGTCGTTTCGTGTCCTTCGACAAGCAAGCCGACGGGGCCCCCAGTCAGGGAAAATCCTGCCAAGGTTGGACTTAAAGTCCACGATTCCCTGCCGTCGTTAACGGCATGCAACTTGATCTGATCGTTGTGCCGTTCGATGCTCAGCAACTGATCCGCGTAGGACCGGCGCAGGTCATAAGCAAGCGCCTTGTAATTGCCCTCGCAATCCAAAATCGCCCAACTTTGAACTGGCCAGCAATCGTTCAACTGCCAGATCAACGATCCCTTGCAGAACTGGGAGCGGCGATAGTGTTCGACGCCAAATCGTAGCGCGTCTCGTTGGTTAAGCTGAGAGTAATAAACCCAATCGGCGAGCGTGGTTGGATTGGGATAGTGCAGCTTCACGTAGCCCACGAAGGTCTCCCAGCCCTTACGCGTCTTGTCATGCCACTTGAGGGTCGCGTCATCCATGGAGAATGGGTATTCGTCGGCCCAATCATCCAGAACCTGAACCCAAACCTCCAGGTGGCAAGAGGAGGCAAAGCCATACTCACTTGAGAATCGGCCCGTGGAGTCTCCGTAATACTTCCAATCCCCACGGCCATGCCAAACATCCCAGCAATGTTGGTCGCCAAACCCCCCTGAATTGGGGCCTCGCTGCTTTGCCGCCACCGGATCGTCCACCGGGGCCTTGCCGATGGGAGAAGTTCGAATATAGGGAGTCTTAGGATCGAGGCGCTGGACCACATCCGGCAGAACGTCGTTATAGAAATTCTCGCCATAGTATCGCGGCGGATGCTTGCTGCCGTCGCCCCACTTGGAGTAGTGCATCTCCTCGTTCTCGTTATTACCGCACCAGAGTGCGAGGCAGGGGTGATTTCGCAAGCGTTTGACGTTGTACTCCGCCTCCACACGAACGGTATCCAGCCACTCGCCGGTGTCGGGATAGTAGCTGCAGCCAAAGGGGAAGTCCTGCCAGACGAGGATCCCTAGTTCGTCGCACAAGTCATAGAAGTCGTCCGATTCGTAGAGCCCGCCGCCCCATACCCGGAGCATGTTGAAGCCCATGTCTTTGGCCTTCTCCAAGCGATCGCGAAGCTGGGCTTTGGTGATCGTGGATGGGAATGAGTGGTCGGGTATCCAGTTGGCGCCACGAGCCCAGAGTGGTTCGCCGTTGACGTTGAATTCGAACGACTCGCCATATTGGTCGGGCTCTTGCAGGAGCTTGACCTCGCTCAGTCCCATCGTCATCTCGTGCACGTCGAAGGTCGTGCCGAACCACTTTTGCCGGTTGACGATCGCGTCGGGGATGATCTCCGCCAAGTCGACCGGGTGGATGTCCTTCGGCACCAGGATCGAGTAGACAGTGTAGGCGTCGATCGGCCGGTCCGGGCTCCAGAAGTGGGGCTCCACGATGGGGAAGACCCCATCCCCGCTCACCGGGCAGTTGCGCGTATCCACCCCGCCCTTGGGGCGCTTCAGATACTTGTTCACATCCTCTTTGCCATCATAACTCCACTCGCTTTCGGTGCCCTTCAGCACGAGGAAATGCCGCACGATGGCGTCTCCCTCGACCTGGCTGTCAATGCGAACGCTGTGCTTTCCGTCCTCCACCACGTGGGTGGCATTTACTTCCAATATCCGAGCCTGGTATTCGAGGAGCTTAACCGGCTGCCAGACACCACAACTCACGAGCCGAGGACCCCAATCCCAACCGGACATGTACTGTGCCTTGCGCACAAATGGCCGCTCATGAAACCGCTCGGTGTCCTCCGGCAAGCCCTGCTCCGCGAAGTAATCTGTTCGCCGCTCTTTGCCAACTCTTACCGCGCTTTGGAAGTCGATTCGAATCGTATTAGTGCCTGCAACTAACAAATCTGTGACATCGAATTCGAGTGGCACGAACATGTTGTCGTGCTCGGCGACCTTCTCTTCGTTCAGGAAGATCGAGCAGACGGTGTCCAGGCCTTCGAAGCGCAGGGCCCGGCAAGGGTTCTCCGGATCAGGCTGCCAATCGAACTTCGTGCGGTAGCTCCAGTCGCGCTCGTCGACCCACTGAACGCCCAACTCGTTCATCCCCGCAAACGGATCGGCAATGATCCCGTGTCTCACCAAGTCCAAATGCACATGCCCTGGAACCTGCGCCTCGAGCCAACCAGGGGAGCCCAGATACTCATCGCCTCCCTTTTGCCAGCCAGCTTCAGCAAACTCCCATTCGGAGTGGAGATAAGTCGTTTTGAGCATCGCGCCGAGTATACGGAATTAGGGATTGAACAATGTTGGAGATAAGAAAGGGGGAGGCGTGGTCGTCTTCCGCTCTTGCTTGGCTGGCTTTGCGAGCGTTTCCCGCCTAGCTCTTTCCACCTCAGCCGCCATATCGGCCGGCAATTTGGTTAAGACCTTCCCCGCGGGATCCAGGAAGGACTCGCTAAGCTCCATCTTCACCGGCACATTGCCGGGCTGAAAGGTGAAGTGGAGGGTGTAGGTCCGGTTGATGCCGATTCGAAAGCGGTCGTATGACTGAAATTTCTCGGCAGATTCTTCCGACCCAGTGCCGCCTTTGGCGAGGGCAGCGCCAAACATCTCGGAATCCATCGGACCACCGGATGCAGGCGGGCCCTTTGTTGCCGACCAGGCTTCGAGAATCTGCTTCTCCTTGATCGTAAGTGAGACGGTGCCATTGGTGAGCCCGTTAGGCAGCTGATCCGTGGGATCGTCCAAATCTGTTGAATCCTCATTCCAATAGACCATCTGAAATAGAAGACTCTTTGTGTTCCGACTCATGTTGGAGACCGAAAGGGTGTTGCCTTGTCGCAGGGCAAGCCGAGTATTTGCCCCCAAGCTGTTCCAGATCTTCAGTGGGCCGACATTCATGATCGTGGCCAAAACGCTGTAAGGACCTTGGCCGCTGAAGAAATAGGTGAGGTAGTCCCCAACCCACAAAACGGACGGGAACCTTGCCGATGAGTTTCCGACCCACTCTGCCGCCGCATCTACCGATACGCCGCCATCCCGAACGCTGGCATCGATAAGGGCCTTGCCCTTTTCACGGGAGTCGTTGCCCCACTCTTCGGTTGGGCAGGCAACGATCCAGCCATCTGTCTTCTCCCGCAATGAGGCGGTATTTTGCCTGAGGAATTGTGTCGGAGTTTTCGGGGTGTTCTGCCAATAGGCCGCGCCGATGTAGTCGTACACCGTTCCGATCAGGTTTCTGTTCAGGGCTTCGGCAACGGCAATGAAATCAGCGCCGGCGTGCCACTGCGTCGGTTCGTAAAGAACGGGATCCAGTAGTCGTGTTCGCCATTTGGCCTTTAACTCGGCGCCTTGGTTCTTTTCCCCCTCGAGGGACAGCGCATTCCGCGCCTCCAACGACTCTGCAGTGACGACAATCGGCGTTTCGCCCTCCTTGGCGGGAATCACTTTGCGCTGGGAGTAGGGGATCTTCATTTGGTCGCCGTCATCGTTCAAGCGAACATACTGGTGATCGACCTCTTTGTTGTCGGCGCCGTAAGCAATGATTGCCGCATTGAAGGAGCCGCCGATCTCCCATCGCTTTACGAGGAACTTAATCCGAGTTATTTGTTCCTCGGGTTTAAGGAGTGAGAACTCCCGGCGATACTGGTCCAAGATCTGCTTAGTGCCGATAGGAAATGCCAACTGCATCGGCGTCGGGCTTTCCGCCCATACTTGCACGCTGTCGTTGGGCAGATTGAGGAGGTAATTGGCGGTGATGATCTTGAGGAGCTTGGCGGAGGCGCGCCAGCCCGGGGCCTCCTCCATCGAATCGGTGCCGACGAACATATTGGCGTAGTCGTTGGCCAGTTCGGCGGCCTTCCTGCGCGCCTGCTCGCGCTCAACCTTCAATCGGTAGTTCTGAATGAACTTAGCGTCGAGTTCGGCTGGTTGCTCGGAGAGACGTCGATCCAGATAGCGGTAGGAGTTTTCCAGCGTTAACCGGTAAGCATCCGCCTTGTCTTGATCGCGTCTTCGGAGGGCGGCAT